>NZ_JBIWJF010000015.1:116474-221208 GCF_044764985.1 Kitasatospora sp. NPDC093550 | reverse complement strand
CGGCGCCCACCCCGCCGACCCCGCCGCGGGCGCCTAGCCCGCCGCCCGCGGCGCCAGCGGCGACAGCACCGCCTGTGCACCACCACCCCCCCCCCGGGGGGGGGGGGGGGCGCCCGGGGCCCCCCACGCCCCTTTGCCGTGCCGTCTCCGGACCGCGCGTCGCCGCCTCCGAACCGCCCGTCGCCGGCTTCGAACGGTCCGTCACTGCATCCGAACTGCAGTGCGCCCAGAGATCCCGTATAGCCGCTGCGCCGAGGCTGGTCACAACGTCAGTCCCTGTCTCGTGAAGGCCGAGGAGATTTCCATGTCCGCTGCGAAGAACGACGCCACTCCCTCCTTCCTGGTGGTGCTCAACGACGAGGAGCAGTACTCGATCTGGTCCGCCGACCGCGAGCTGCCCGCCGGGTGGCGCGCCGAGGGGTTCGCCGGCAGCCGGGAGGACGCCCTGGCCCACATCGGCCGGGTGTGGACCGACATGCGTCCGCTGAGCCTGCGCCGGCGCATGGAGCAGACCGCCGCCTGAGCACCCGACGCCCGCCCCTGACCCGCCCATCGGCAGCTGCCGACCGTATGAGGAGTACCTATGATTCCCGAGTCGTGGTCGAACGGCTCAACCGGCGAGTTCACCCCCGTCCATGAGCTCGTCGCCCGCCAGGCGGCGAGCACCCCGGACCGGGTCGCCGTTGTCGACGGGCGGGTCGAGCTCAGCTACGCCCAGCTCGACGAGCGGGCCAACCGGCTCGCCCACTTCCTGCGGGACCAGGGCATCGGCCCGGACCGCGTCGTCGGTGTCTGCCTGCGGCGCGGCGCCGACCTGGTGGTCGCGCTGCTCGCCGTCTGGCGGGCCGGCGGCGCGTACGTCCCGCTCGACCCGGACCAGCCGGCCGCCAGGCTCGACTGGACGGTCCGGGACACCGGCACCGCGCTGGTGCTGGCCGAGGAGGACGCCGTCGGCCTGTTCGCCGGGGCCGACGTCCGCTGCCTCACCCCCGCCGAACTGAGCGCGGCCACCGCGCGGCTCCCGCGGACCGCGCCGGTGACGGGCCTCGCCCCGGCCAACGCCGCGTACGTCATCCACACCTCCGGCTCGACCGGCACCCCGAAGGGCGTCGTCGTCACCCAGGCCGGCATCGGCAACCGGATCGGCTGGCTGCTGCGCGGCCCCGGCCTCGGCCCGGACGACCGGGTGCTGCAGAAGACCGCGCTGACCTTCGACGCGCACTGCTGGGAGGTCTTCGCCCCGCTGATCTGCGGCGGCGCCGTGGTGCTCGCGCCGGTCGGCGCCGAGCGCGACCCGGCCGCCCTGCTGCGCGCCACCGCCGAGTACGGCGTGACCGTCCTCCAGGTGGTCCCGTCGGTGCTGCGGCTGCTGGTCGAGGAGCCGGACTGGACGGGCTGCGGCTCGCTGCGGCTGCTGTTCTCGGCCGGTGAGGCGCTGCACGCCGAACTCGTCCAGCGCGTGCTCGGCCGCGTGGACGTCGACGTGTGGAACACCTACGGCCCGACCGAGTGCTCCATCGACGTCACCGCGCACCGCTTCGACCGTGCCCAGCTGACCGGCCCGGTGCCGATCGGCCGCCCGCTGGACAACCTGCGGGTGCTGGTGGCCGACGCCAACGGCCGGCCGGTGCCGGTCGGCGTGCCCGGCGAGCTGTGCGCCGGCGGCATCGGGGTGGCCCGCGGCTACCTGGGCCGCCCGGACCTCACCGCCGAGCGCTTCGTCCCGGACGCCTACGCCAAGGACGGCTCGCGCCTCTACCGCACCGGCGACCGGGTGCGCTGGCGCAAGGACGGCGTGCTGGAGTACCTGGGCCGCGCCGACGACCAGGCCAAGGTCAACGGCGTCCGGATCGAGCCGGGCGAGGTGGAGGCCGCGCTCGCCGCCCACCCCGGAGTCGTCGGCGCCGTCGTCACCACCTTCACCGCCCCCGACGGCGGACCGCGGCTGGCCGCGTACGTCCGCACCCGCGACGCCTCCGTCGTCGGCGAGCTGCGCGGCTTCCTGGCCGAGCGGCTGCCGCAGACCCACCTCCCGGCCGCCTTCGTCGCGGTCGAGGAGTTCCCGCTGAACTCCAGCGGCAAGGTGGACCGCAAGGCCCTCCCGGCGCCGCTCCCGGACGCCGGGGCCGACCGGGCCGCCCACCGGGCTCCGCGCACGGAGACCGAGCGGCGGATCGCCGAGGCCTGGCAGGAGCTGCTGAAGGTCGACCGGGTCGGCCTCGGCGACGACTTCTTCCGCCTCGGCGGCACCTCGCTCCAGCTCACCCGGCTGGCCAACCGGCTCTCCGTGCTGTTCGGCCGGGAGGTCAAGCTGCGGGCACTGCTGGCCGCGGCGACCGTCGAGGCGATGGCCGAACTGTTCGCCCCCGCCGCGCCCGAGCCGGCCGCGGCCATCGTCCCCGTCCCCCGCGAGGGCGGCCTGCCGCTCTCCTTCGGCCAGCACCGGCTCTGGTTCATGGACCGGATGAACCCGCAGAGCGCCGAGTGGGTGGCCGGCATGTTCCTCCGGCTGCCCGCCGACACCCCCGCCGCCCGGGTCCGCCGGGCCGTCGACGCGCTGGTCGCCCGGCACGAGGCGCTGCGCACCCGCTACGCGGTGGTGGACGGCGAATCGCTGCAGTTCGTCCAGGAGCCCTCCGCGGTGGGGATCCGCGAGCTGGACGTGGACCGCGCGGAACTCACCGCGCTGCTCACCGAGGAGTTCGGCCGGGGCTTCGACCTCGAACACGGCCCGCTGCTGCGCGGCCTGCTGGCCCGGCTGCCCGGCGAGGAGCAGGTGCTGGTCCTGACCATGCACCACATCGTCACCGACGGCTGGTCCTCCTCGATCATGGAGCGCGAGCTCACGGAGCTGCTCGCCGCCGAGGCCGAGCAGCGCCCGGCCGCCCTGCCGGCGCTCCCGGTCCAGTACGCCGACTACGCCGCATGGCAGCGCGAGCAGTTCACCGACGCGCTGCTGCAGGCCGAACTCGACCACTGGCGGGGCGTGTTGGCGGGCCTCACCCCGATCGGCCTGCCGACCGACCGGCCGCGCGCGGCCGTCCGGGACGGCCGCGGCTCGGTGGAGTTCTTCACCGTCCCCGCCGAGGTGGCCGAGCGCCTGACCGCGATCGGCCGCGCCCACGGCGCGACCCCGTTCGCCACCCTGCTCACCGGCTTCGCCGCCCTCCTCGCCCGGCACGCCGGCCAGTGGGACCTGCCGATCGGCACCCCCGTCGCCGGCCGGGACCGGGCCGGGGTCGAGAACGTCGTCGGCTTCTTCCTCAACAGCCTGGTGCTGCGCTGCGGCCTGGACGGCGCTCTGGGCTTCGGCGAGGCGCTGGAGCGCGTCCGGGAGGTCTGCCGGGACGCCTTCGCCCACCAGGACCTCCCGTTCGAGCGCCTGGTGGACGAGCTGGCGCCGGTCCGCGACCTCTCCCGCACCCCGCTCTACCAGGTCGCCTTCGACCTGCACGACGAGGAGTTCAACGGCGCCACCGAGACCGCCGAGGACCGCGACACCCTGGCCGCCCTCTGGGGCCTGGCCCACACCGACCTGACCCTCTACATGCGCCGCAACGCCGACGGCAGCATGGAGGGGCAGCTGGAGTACGCGACCGCGCTCTTCGACGCCGACAGCATCAGGGCGCTCGCCGACCGCTTCGTCCGGCTGCTCGGCTCCGTCGCCGCCGACCCGGCCACCGCCCTCGGCGAGATCGACCTGCTGCCCGCCGAGGAGCGCGCCACCCTGCTCGGCGACTGGGCGGTCGGCGCGGAGCTCCCGGTCGAGCTGACCACCCTGCAGCGCTTCGAGCGGCAGGCCGCGCTCACCCCGGACGCCGTCGCCGTCGCCGAGCCCGGACGCACCACGGGCTACGCCGAACTCGACGCCCGGGCCAACCGCCTGGCCCACCACCTGCGCGGGCTCGGCGTCACCGAGGAGTCGGTGGTCGGCGTGCTGCTGGACCGGGGCGCGGACCTGCTCACCGCGATGCTCGCCGCCTGGAAGGCCGGCGCCGCGTACGTGCCGATGGACCCGAGCTGGCCCGCCGGCCGGATCGCGACCATGGCCGCCGACGCCCAGGCCCCGGTGGTGCTCACCCAGTCCTCGTACGCCGACCGCTTCGCGGCCGGGTACCCGGGCCTCGTCGTCACGGTGGACACCCTCGCCGGGGCGCTCGCGCCGCTGCCCGCCACCGCGCCGGCGCTGCGCCCCGACCTGGACCGGCTGGCCTACGTGATCTACACCTCCGGCTCGACCGGCAAGCCCAAGGGCGTCGCCGTGCCGCACCGGGGCCTGGCCAACCACCTGCAGTGGGCCGTCGCCGAGCTGGCCGCCCGGGGCACCGGCGGCGGGGCGGTGTTCTCCTCCGTCGCCTTCGACCTGGTCGTCCCGAACCTGTGGGCCCCGCTGCTGTGCGGCCAGAGGGTCACCATGCTGGCGCAGCACACGGACCTCTCCGAGCTGGGCGAACGCCTGGTCGCGGCCGGCCCGTTCAGCTTCCTCAAGCTGACGCCCGGGCACCTGGAGATCCTCTCCCGCCAGATCACGCCCGCCCAGGCCGCCGGGCTGGCCGGCGTCGTGGTGGTGGCCGGCGAGGCGCTCTCCGGCCGGCTGGCCGGCCAGTGGGCCGCCTGGCTCGGCGAAGGCCGCCTGATCAACGAGTACGGCCCGACCGAGGCCTCCGTCGGCACCTGCACCTACCCGGTGCCGGTCGAGGGCACCGCGGGCATCGTCCCGATCGGCCGCCCGCTCCCGGGCCTGACCATGCACGTCCTCGACCCCGACCTGCGCCCGGTGCCCGCCGGGGCGGTCGGCGAGCTGTACGTCGGCGGCATCAGCGTCGCCCGCGGCTACGCCGACCAGCCGGAGCTGACCGCCGAACGCTTCCTGCCGGACCCGTACGGCGCCCCCGGCGCCAGGATCTACCGCACCGGCGACCTGGCCCGCTGGCTGCCCGAGGGGGCGGTCGACTTCCTGGGCCGGATCGACAACCAGGTGAAGATCCGCGGCTACCGGATCGAGCCCGGCGAGGCCCGGGCCGCGCTGGTGCGCCACCCCGGGGTGGCCGAGGCCGTGGTCGTCGCCCTGGTCGGCGAGAGCGACGGCGGGCAGCCGGAGGCCCGGCTCGCCGCCTACTACGTCCCCGCGAACGGCACCCCGGTGCCCGGCGAGGAGCTGGGCGCGTACTGCGCCGAGTACCTGCCGGCCTACCTGGTGCCGACCAGCTACACCCCGCTCGACGCCCTTCCGCTGAACGCCAACGGCAAGGTCGACCGGGCCGCGCTGCCCGCCCCCGAGGAGGTGCGGGAGCAGGAGTCGGTCGCGCCGCGCACCGTCGTCGAGGAGCGGATCGCCGAGATCTGGCAGGAGCTGCTCGGCACCACCGTCGGGGTGCACGACAACTTCTTCCACTCCGGCGGCAACTCGATCCTGGCGATCACCCTGATCGCCGAGCTGCAGGCCGAGTTCGAGATCCGGATGCCCGTCCGGGCCGTCTTCGAGGGCCCCACCGTCGCCGAGATGGCCACGGCGGTCGAGGCCGAGATCACCGCAGAGATCGACCAGCTGACCGACTCCGAGCTGATGGAGGAGCAGAAGGCATGACCACCGCCGAGACCGAGACCAGCACCGCGGCCGCCCGGCGCGAGGAGCTCCTCCGCAGCCGGCTGGCCGGACGCCGCGGCTCCCGCAAGGCCGCCGGCATCCCCCGCGCCGACCGCGAGCAGCCGCTGAAGCTGTCCGCCGGCCAGCAGCAGATGTGGTTCCTGAACCGGCTGGACCCGGAGAGCGCCGAATACCTGGTGCCGCTGGTGCTCCGGCTGCGCGGGACGCTCGACGTCCCCGCCCTGGAGGCCGCCTGGAACCGGATCGTGGCCCGCCACGAGATCCTGCGCACCCGCTACGCCCTGCTGGGCACCGAACCGGTGCAGCTGGTCGACGAGGCCCACCCCGTCGAGGTGCCGGTGACCGACCTCCGTACGGAGCCGGACCGGGCGCGCGAGGCGGTCGAGCGGGCCGCCCGCCGCTCCTTCGACCTCGCCACCGAGTGGCCCGCCCGGGCCGAGCTGTTCCGGCTGGCCGAGGACGACCACGTGCTGGCCGTGGTGTTCCACCACATCGCCTGCGACGCCTGGTCGGTGAACCTCTTCGGAGCCGAGTTGGAGGCCGCCTACACCACCGCCGTCCAGGGCGGCGGCGCCGCCCCCGCGGGGCCGGAGGTCCAGTACGCCGACTTCGCCGCCTGGCAGCAGGAGCAGCTGGCCGGCCCCGCGCTGGAGCGCCAACTCGCCTACTGGCGCGGGCAGCTGGCCGACAGCCTGCCCGCCGAGCTGCCCACCGACCGCCCGCGCCCGGAGGTCCGGGACGCGGCCGGCGCCGACGTCCCGCTCACCTTCTCGCACGAGCTGGCCGGAAGGGTTCGGGAGTTGGCCCACGCGCACGGCACCACGCCGTTCGCCGTGCTGCTCACCGCCTTCCAGGTCCTGCTCGCCCGCTACAGCGGCCGCCCGGACGTCAACGTCGGCACCGTGGTCTCCGGCCGCACCCGCCCCGAGCTGCAGCGGCTCATCGGTTACGGCATCAACACCCTGGTGCTGCGCGCCCGTTGGTCCGACGACCCGGGCTTCGGCGAGCTGCTCGACCGGGCCCGGGCCACCGTCCTGGACGCCTTCGACCACCAGGAGGTGCCGTTCGCCCGGCTGGTCGACGAGCTCCAGCCGGAGCGCGACGCCTCCCGCACCCCGCTGCACCAGGTCGCGCTGACCTGGCACGAGGAGCGCGAGGGCTTCGTCTCGCTGCCCGGGCTGGCCGTCGAGCCCTTCGAGTTCGCCGACGTGATCGCCAAGTACGACCTGCTGCTCCAGGTCGAGGAGCGCAAGGACGGCGGCCTCGGCGGCCGGCTCCAGTACGCCACCGCACTGTTCGACCGGGCCACCGCCGAGCGGATGGCCGGCCACCTGGCCGCCCTGCTCGACGCGGCCACCACCGACCCCGCGAAGCCGGTCTCCCGGCTGGAGGTCCTCGGCGCCGACGAGCGCGCCGTGCTGACCGGCGCGCTGGACGGCCACCGCCCGTCCGAGCCCGTCCGCACCACCCTGCACCGGATGTTCGAGGAGTGGGCCGCCCGCACCCCGGACGCCGTCGCGGTGGTCGCCGACGGCCGCGAGCTCACCTTCGCCGAGGTCAACGAGCGGGCCAACCGCCTGGCGCACCACCTGCGTTCGCTGGGCGTCGGCCCGGAGGACCTGGTCGGCGTCTGCCTGGAGCGCGGCGCCGACCTGGTGCCGAGCCTGCTCGGCGTGCTCAAGTCCGGCGCCGGCTACCTCCCGCTGGACCCGGCCAACCCGAGCGACCGCCTGGGCTACGTGCTCGCCGACTCCGGCGCCAAGGTCGCCGTCGTCCACCCGGCCACCCGCGAGCTGCTCGCCCCGGTCTTCGCCGGCGAGCTGGTCGACGCGGCGGTGCCGGACGGCCCGACCACCGACCCCGAGCCGGTCTCCGGCCCGGACAACACCGTCTACGTCATCTACACCTCGGGCTCCACCGGCAAGCCCAAGGGCTGCGTGCTCACCCACGCCAACGTGCTGCGCCTGTTCGACACCACCCGCCCGCAGTTCGGCTTCGGTCCGGACGACGTCTGGACGATGTTCCACTCCTACGCCTTCGACTTCTCGGTGTGGGAGATCTGGGGCGCCGTACTGCACGGCGGCCGGGTCGTGATCGTGCCGAGCCTCACCGCGCGGGACCCGGAGCTCTTCCTCGACCTGCTGGCCGAGCAGCGGGTCACCGTGCTCAACCAGACCCCCTCCGCCTTCGCCCAGCTGATCCGGGCCGACGGCCGCCGGGCCGAGCCCGCCGAACTGGCCCTGCGCACCGTCGTGTTCGGCGGCGAGGCGCTGGACTTCGCGGCGCTGCGCGAATGGGCCGGGCGCCGGGGGCTGGACACCCCCGAGCTGATCAACATGTACGGCATCACCGAGACCACCGTGCACACCACGTACCACCGCGTCGGCCCGGCGGACCTCGCCGCCGGGGCGGGCAACGCCATCGGCCGGCCGCTGGCCGACCTGGGCATCCGGCTGCTCGACGAGCACGGCGAGCTGGTCCCGGTCGGTGTCCCGGGCGAGATCCACGTCGCCGGCCCGGGTGTGGCCCGCGGCTACCTCGACCGCCCGGAACTGACCGCCGAACGCTTCGTCCCGGACCCGTGGGGCCCGCCCGGCTCCCGCCTCTACCGCTCCGGCGACCTCGCCCGCCGCCGCCCCGACGGCGGCCTGGAGTTCCTCGGCCGCATCGACACCCAGGTCAAGATCCGCGGCTACCGCATCGAACTCGGCGAGATCGCCAAGGTGCTCCAGGACCACCCCGGCGTCCGGGACGGCGTCGTGGTGGCCCGCGAGGACGGCCCCGGTGACAAGCGCCTGGTCGCCTACCTCGTCCCCGCCGGGGAGCGGCTGCCCGCCGGCGGCGAGCTGGCGGCGCACTGCGCGGCCATGCTGCCCGGCTACATGGTGCCCACCGCCTTCGTCGCGCTGGAGCGCATCCCGCTCACCGTCAACGGCAAGCTCGACCAGCGCGCCCTGCCCGCCCCCGACCAGGGCGACCTGGGCACCGGCGCCGCGTACGTGGCACCGCGCACCCCGGTCGAGGAGCAGGTCGCCGCGGTCTGGCGCGAGGTGCTCGGGGTCGAGCGGGTCGGTGTGGAGGACGGCTTCTTCGAGCTCGGCGGCGACTCCATCCGCGCCGTCGCCCTGGTCGGCGCGCTGCGCGAGAGCGGCTTCGACCTGGCCGTCCGGGACGTCTTCGAGCACCGCACGGTGGCCCGGCTGAGCGAGCTGATCACCGGCCGTCCGGCCGCGGCCGGGGCCACCGCCGGCGTCCGGCCGTTCGCGCTGCTCCCCGACGAGGACCGCGCGCTGCTGCCCGAGGGCGTCACCGACGCCTACCCGCTCTCCCAGGTGCAGCTCGGCATGGTCGTCGAGATGCTGGCCGACGAGGGCCTGAACAACTACCACAACGTCAGCGCCGGCCGGATCAACGACGAGCAGCCCTTCGACCACCCGGCGTTCGAGGCGGCCGTCCGCTTCGTCACCGAGCGGCACGAGATGCTGCGCACCTCGATC
Source organism: Kitasatospora sp. NPDC093550 (assembly GCF_044764985.1). Taxonomy (NCBI): domain Bacteria; kingdom Bacillati; phylum Actinomycetota; class Actinomycetes; order Kitasatosporales; family Streptomycetaceae; genus Kitasatospora; species Kitasatospora sp. NPDC093550. The sequence goes on along the minus strand of NZ_JBIWJF010000015.1, from coordinate 212,103 downwards.
CACCTCAACGGCTTCTCCCGCCCGATGCAGCTGGTGCACGCCACCGCCGCCACCGCGGCCGGGATGACCGACCTGCGCGGCCTGGACGCCGAGGAGGCGACGCGCCGGATCCGCGCCTTCACCGCCGCCGAGCGGACGAACCTGTTCGACCTCACCGTCCCCTCGCTGATGCGCTACCACGCACTGGTCACCGACGACGGCTGGTGGATCTCGGTCACCGAGTGCCACCCGGTCATGGAGGGCTGGAGCCAGCACTCCCTGCTGATGGAGCTCCTGCGCACCTACGTCCGGATCCGCGACGGCCTCGCCCCGCAGGACCCGGACACCCCGCCGACCCCGGACGTGCGCTTCGCCGACTTCATCGCCGACGAGCTGGAGTCGCTGGCCTCCGCGGAGGACCGCGCCTACTGGCAGGGGGTCGTCCAGGGCCACGCCCGCTACCTGCTGCCGGCCGGCTGGGGCGACGCCACCGCCGGGCGCGGCACCGTCAAGGCCGCCGCCGACCTGCGCGACCTCGAACCCGCGCTGCGCGCGCTGGCCACCAAGGCGAAGGCCTCGTTCAAGAGCGTCGTGATCGCCGCCCACCTCAAGGTGCTCAGCCAGCTGACCGAGGAGCGGTCCTTCCACTCCGGGCTGGTCTGCGACGCCCGCCCCGAACGGCTCGGCGCGGACCGCGTGCTGGGCATGTACCTCAACACGCTCCCGATCGCCCACGACCGCTCCGCCCGCACCTGGCGCGAGCTGGTGGCGGCGACCTTCGCCACCGAGGTCGGCCTGTGGCCGCACCGCCGCTACCCGTTCCCGGCGGTCCAGCGCGAGTGGGGCGGCGCCGAGCGCCTGATGGACGTCTACTTCAACTACCAGGACTTCCACCAGATCGACGGCGACCTGCTCGACCAGGAGACCGAGGCGATCGACGACAGCCCGACCGAGTTCCCGCTGACCGTCGCCTCCCGGGCCGGCCACATCATCCTCACCGCCAACCCGCGCTGCGTCAGCCCCGTCAACCTGGAGCGGATGGCCGGGATGTACCGGGCGGTGCTGGAGGCGATGGCGGCGGATCCGGACGGCGACGCCACCGCGGTCCTGGTCTCCCCCGCCGAGCACGCCCTGCTCACCGACGGCGCCGCCCGGCCCGCCACCCCGGTCGAGGCCACCGTGCACGAGCTGTTCGAACGGCAGGCGGCCCGCACCCCGGACGCCGTCGCGGTCACCGCCGGCGACGTCCACCTCACCTACGCCGAGGTCAACGAGCGCGCCAACCGCCTCGCCCACCACCTGCGTTCGCTCGGGGTCGGCGCGGAGGACCTGGTCGGCATGTGCCTGGAGCGCGACGCCGAGCTGCTGCCGACCCTGCTCGGCATCCTCAAGTCCGGCGCCGGCTACCTGCCGCTGGACCCGGCCCACCCGAGCGACCGGCTGGGCTACGCCCTGGAGGACTCCGGCGCCAAGCTGGCGATCGTCTCCCCCTGCACCGCCCCGGTGCTGGCCGGCGTCTTCCCCGGCACGGTGATCGAACTGGCCCGGGACGCCGAACTGATCGCCGCCCACCCGGCGACCGACCCGGAGCCGGTCTCCACCCCCGAGCACGTGATCTACGTGATCTACACCTCCGGCTCCACCGGCAAGCCCAAGGGCTGCGTGCTCACCCACACCAACGTGGTCCGGCTGATGACCACCGCGCACGAGCACTACGGCTTCGCCCCGTCGGACGTCTTCTCGATGTTCCACTCGTACGCCTTCGACGTCTCCGTCTTCGAGACGTGGGGCGCCCTGCTGTACGGCGGCCGGGTGGTCGTCGTCCCGCAGGCCGTCACGCGCTCGCCGGAGGACTTCCTCGACCTGCTGGTCGCCGAGCGGGTCACCGTCCTGTCCCAGACCCCGACCGCCTTCCGCTCGCTGGTCTCCGCCGCGGTGGAGCAGGACCCGCGCCTGGCCGACCTGGACCTGCGCGCCGTGGTCTTCGCGGGCGAGAAGCTCGAAGTGCCGGAACTGCGGCCCTGGGCCGACCTGATGGGCCTGTCCCGGCCCGCGCTGATCAACATGTACGGCATCACCGAGACCACCGTGCACTCCACCTTCTACCGGATCGAGGAGAACGACCTTGACCCGCTTGCGGGCAACCGCGTGGGCGACCCGCTCGGCGATCTTCGGATTCATCTGCTGGACCACGCGGGGCGGATGGTCCCGGTCGGCGTCCCGGGCGAGATCCACGTCGCCGGCCCGGGTGTGGCCCGCGGCTACCTCGACCGCCCGGAACTGACCGCCGAACGCTTCGTCCCGGACCCGTGGGGCCCGCCCGGCTCCCGCCTCTACCGCTCCGGCGACCTCGCCCGCCGCCGCCCCGACGGCGGCCTGGAGTTCCTCGGCCGCATCGACACCCAGGTCAAGATCCGCGGCTACCGCATCGAACTCGGCGAGATCGCCGGCGTGATGCTGGAACACCCCGGCATCCGGCAGGCCGTGGTCGTCGTCCGGGACGACCGCCTGGTCGGCTACCTCGTCCCGAACGGCGCCGAGGGCCCCTCGACCAAGGAGCTGCGGGCCCTGCTCTCCCGCTCGCTGCCCGAGTACATGGTCCCGGCCGCGTTCGTCACCCTGGAGTCGATGCCGCTGACCGTCAACGGCAAGTTCGACAAGGCCGCGCTGCCCGCCCCGGACGGCCTGACCCAGGTCGACGAGGCCGCCTACGTCGCCCCGCGCAGCTCCGTGGAGGAGCGGGTCGCCGAGGTCTGGGCCGAGGTGCTCGGGGTCGAGCGGGTCGGCGTCGAGGACGGCTTCTTCGAGCTCGGCGGCGACTCCATCCGCGCCGTCACCCTGGTCGGCGCGCTGCGCCGGGCCGGGTACGACGTGGCCGTGAAGGACGTCTTCGAGCGGCGCACCGTCGCCGGGCTGGGCGAGCTGATCACCGGCCGGCCGGCGCCCGCCGAATCGGCCGCCCCGGTCGAGCCGTTCGCGCTGCTCTCCGACGAGGACCTGGCGGTCCTGCCGCAGGGCGTCGTGGACGCCTACCCGGCCACCCAGGTGCAGCTCGGCATGCTGGTCGAGATGCTCTCCGGCGGCGAGGCCAGCTACCACCAGTGCGTCTCCTACCGGATCAACGACGAGCAGCCCTTCGACGAGGCCGCGCTGCGCCTCGCCGTCCAGGAGCTGGCGCGCCGGCACGAGACCCTGCGCACCTCCTTCGACCTCACCGGCTACTCCACCCCGCTCCAGCTCGTCCACCGCGAGCTGGCGATCCCGGTCACCGTGCACGACCTGCGCGAGCTGGACGCGGCGGGCCGCCGGGCCGCGCTGGAGGGGTTCTTCGCCACCGAGCGGGCCGACGTGTTCGACCCGGCCGCGCCGCCGCTGCTGCGGGTCGCGGTGCACCTCGACGAGCCGGGCGGCTGGCGGCTGGCCTTCACCCAGCCGCACGCGCTGACCCAGGGCTGGAGCCAGTTCGCGCTGCTCACCGAGCTGGTGGAGGTCTACCGGGCGTACCGCGACAGCGGGGCGCCGGGCCCGTACGAGGCCCCGGGCGTGCGCTTCGCCGACTTCGTGGCCGGCGAACTCGCCTCGCTCGCCTCCGAGGAGGACCGCGGGTACTGGCGCGGGATCGTCGGGCGGCACGCGCCGGTCTCGGTGCCGGCCGGCTGGGGCGCGCCCGGCGAGGGCCGGCCGCACGTCAGCCAGGTGCCGCTCGGGGACCTGGAGAAGCCGCTGCGGGCCTTCGCGGCCCGGGCGAAGGTGTCGGTGAAGAGCGTCCTGCTCGCCGCCCACCTCAAGGTGATGAGCCAGCTGACCGAGGACGGGCGCTTCCACACCGGCCTGGTCTGCGACGCCCGGCCCGAGGCGCCCGGCGCCGACCGGGTGCAGGGCATGTACCTCAACACCCTGCCGTTCGCGGCGGACCGCTCCGCCCGGACCTGGCGCGAGCTGGTCGAGCAGGTCTTCGCCCGCGAGGTGGAGCTCTGGTCGCACCGCCGCTACCCGCTCCAGGCGATCCAGCGCGAGATGGCCGGCGGCCGCCGCCAGATCGACGTGATCTTCAACTACCACGACTTCCGCGGCTTCGACAGCGCGGAGATCGACGCCACCGCCGCCATCGGCGAGAGCAGCACCGAGTTCGCGCTCAGCGTCGCCACCGGCGGCGCGGGGCTCAACCTGACCGCCGACACCTCGGTGCTCAGCCCGGCCAACGGCGCCCGGCTGGCCGCCATGTACCGCGCCGTGCTGGCCGCGATGGCGGCCGACCCGGACGGCGACGCCCGCACCACCTACCTCGCCCCGCAGGACGAGGAGCGGCTGGCCGCCTGGACGGCGACCGACCGCGAGCAGGTGTGGCTGATGGCCGAGGCGGAGTTCGAGCGGTACGCGGAGCTCACCCCGCACCGTCCGGCGATCACCGCCGACGGCGTGGTGCTCGACTACGCGGAGGTCAACCGGCGGGCCAACCGGCTCGCCCACCACCTGCGGGCGCTGGGCGTCGGCCCGGACACCCTGGTGGGCATCTGCGCCGACCGCTCGCCGTCCACCGTCGTCGCGGTGCTCGCGGTGCTCAAGTCCGGCGGCGCCTACCTGCCGCTCGACCCGGAGTACCCGGCCGAGCGCCTGGGCTACATGGCCCAGGACGCCGACATCGCGGTCCTGCTGACCGAGACCCACCGGATGGCGCCGCTGCTGGCCGCCGCCCCGGGCCTGGCCGCCGTGCCGGTGCTGCTGGACCGGCCGGAGGAGTGGAACCACCACCCCGCCGACAACCCCGCCCCGCTCGCCGGGCCGGACGACCTGGCGTACGTCATCTACACCTCCGGCTCCACCGGCCGTCCCAAGGGCGTCCTGGTGCACCGCCGGGGCATGGCCAACCACCTGCTGGCGAAGATCGAGGACCTGGGCCTCACGGCCGCCGACTCGGTGGTGCAGAACGCCTCGATGGCCTTCGACATCTCGGTCTGGCAGATGCTCTCCACCCTCGTGGTGGGCGGCTCGGTCCGGGTCGTGGACGCCGGGACCGCGGTCGACCCGCTGGCCCTGCTGCCCCGGGTGGCCGAGGAGCGGGTCACCGTCCTGGAGGTCGTCCCCTCGCTGCTGCGGGCCGCGATGGACGCCTGGGACTCGGGCGCGCTGACCGCCGAACTCCCGTACCTGCGATGGATGGTGGTCACCGGTGAGGCGCTGCCGCCGGACCTGTGCCGGCGCTGGTTCGACCGCTTCCCGGAGGTGCCGATGGTCAACGCCTACGGCCCGACCGAGTGCTCGGACGACGTCACGCACGCCCTGATCGGCGCCGGCGACCCGATCGGCGAGGCCCGGGTGACCATCGGCCGGTCCGTGCGCAACACCCGGCTGCAGGTGCTGGACGCCGCGATGGCGCCGGTGCCGGTCGGGGTGCCGGGCGAGCTGTACGTCGGCGGCGTGGGCGTGGCCCGCGGCTACGGCGGCCGGCCCGAGCTGACCGCCGAGCGCTTCCTGCCGGACCCGTGGGGGCCGGCCGGGTCGCGGCTGTACCGCACCGGCGACGTGGTCCTCTGGAACGACGAGGGCGGTCTGGAGTTCCTCGGCCGGGTCGACCACCAGGTCAAGATCCGCGGCGTGCGGATCGAACTCGGCGAGATCGAGGCCGCGTTGACCCGCCTGCCGTACATCGCCGAGGCGGTCGCGGCGGTCCGCCCGGACCCGAACGGCCACCAGCGCCTGATCGGCTACCTGGTGCCCGTCGGCGGCCGGCCGGCCCCGGCGGAGGAGCTGCGCGAGCTGCTGGCGCGGACGCTGCCGGACACCATGGTCCCGCAGGTCTTCGTGGAGCTGGACACCATCCCGCTCACCGCCAACGGCAAGGTGGACCGCAACGTCCTCCCCGACCCCGAGGTCTGGACGGAGCCCGACCGGACGTACGTCGAACCGCGCACCGCGACCGAGAAGCGGATCGCCGCCCTCTGGTCGGAGGCGCTGGGCGTCGAACGGATCGGCACCGAGGACAACTTCTTCCGCCTCGGCGGCGACTCGATCCTGGTCATCCGGGTGATCGCCGCGGCCCGCCAGGCCGACCTGCCGGTGACCCTGTTCATGCTCTACCAGCACGACACCCTGGGGCAGTTGGCGGCGGCGGTGGACCTGGCCACGGGCCGCCCGCCGCGCGCCCTGGACACCCCGGCGCCGGTCGCCCCGGCCGTCGCGCCGGCCCCGCAGCGGGTCTCGCTCGACTCGCTGACGGCCGTCCTGGAGGCGGTCGAGGTGCCCGGCGCGAGCATCGCGGTGGTCGAGGGCGGCGAACTGGTCGCCCTGGAGGCCCTGGGCACCCTGGCCGCCGGGTCGAGCGAGCCGGTGACCCCGGACACGATCTTCCAGGTCGGCTCCTGGGGCAAGCACGTCACCGCGCTCGGCGTCCTGATGCTCGTCGAGGAGGGCCTGGTCGCCCTGGACGAGGACGTCAACCGCTACCTCACCTCCTGGCAGCTGCCCGGCACCGTCCGGGTGACGGTCCGGCACCTGCTCAGCCACACCGCCGGGCTGACCGAGACCCCGCGCCGCGGGGTCCGGCGCGGGCAGCCGGTGGCGACGCCGGTGGAGCTGCTGCGCGGCGAGGTCCGGCCGGCCTCCGGCCCGGTCCGGCAGGAGGTCGCGGGCACCTTCCGGCAGTCCAACGCCCACTACACGCTGCTGGAGCAGATGGTCTCCGACGTGACCGGCGAGCCCTTCGCCGAGCTCATGGACACCCTGGTCCTGCGCCCCCTGGGCATGGCGCACAGCAGCTTCGACCAGTCCTTCCCGGAGACTGCGGGCCGGCCCGTCGCCCTCGGGCACGACCAGCAGGGCCGGACCATCGAGGGCGGCTGGCTGATCCACCCGGAGAAGTCCGCGGCCGGTCTGTGGAGCAGCGCCGCCGACCTCGCCAAGCTGGACCTGGAGATCCGCCGCTGCTACCTCGGCCGCCCGCTCGGCCTGATCGGCCGAGAGCTCGCGGAGCAGATGCTCACGCCGCACAGCTCCAGCTTCTTCGGACTGGGCACGATCGTCGACGACAGCGGCCCGGACGTCGAGTTCGGCCACGGCGGTTCGCCGGGCGGCTACCAGGCGGTCTCGATGTTCAAGGTCCACCAGGGCTCCGGCCTGGTGGTGCTGACCAACGGCGAGTCCAGCGCCCAGATCGTGAAGGCGGCCTCCGCCGCCCTCCAGCCGCACGCAGCGGCCGACCCGCGCCTGGGCGACTGGCCGGTGATGCCGTGATCTGACCCTCCCCACCGCCCTGCCTCCGTCATCCCCCGACGGAGGCAGGGCCTTTTCGCGCGCCCGCCGGACCCCGGCCGCCGCCACGGCTCCCTGACGGAACCCCAGGACCAGTGCCGGTAGCGCCGAAATATAGGGAGATCCCGGAGATTGGTCCGAGCCGGACATGTGTACGCCGGCACCGGGCGCCGCGGCGCGGGCGCTCGCCGAGTCGGTTGAAAGGCTTCCGATGCTCGCCCAGACCACCACGGTGGAGACCGCCCGCTGGTTCCGCACGTACGCCCCCCGGCCGCACGCCCGGACGCGGCTCGTCTGCTTCCCGCACGCCGGCGGCTCGGCCGCCGCCTTCCGCGACCTCGCCGGCCGGCTGCCGGCCGACGTGGAGCTGACCGCCGTGCAGTACCCCGGCCGGCAGGACCGGTACGGCGAGACCCCGGCGCCCGACCTGGACGCCCTGGCCACCGCCGTCGCCGCCGCCGTCGAACCGCTGCTCGACCGCCCGGTGGCCTTCTTCGGCCACAGCCTCGGCGCCACGGTCGCCTTCGAGACGGCCCGCCGGCTGTCCTCCCGCCACCGCCCGGCGCTGCGCCGGCTCTTCGCCTCGGCGCGCCGCGCCCCCGCCGTCCCGGGCCCCGCCGGGATCGGCCGGGACGACGAGGCCGTGCTCGCCTACGTCCGCCGGCTCGGCGGTACCGGCGCCCGGCTGCTGGAGGACGAGGACCTGCGCGAGATGGCCCTGCCGGTGCTGCGGGCCGACTTCCACCTGGTGGACACCTACACCTACGTCCCGGGCGCCCCGCTGCTCTGCCCGATCACCGCCGTCGTCGGCGAGGAGGACGGCGCCTGCCGCCCCGAGCACGCCCTGCGCTGGGCCGAGTGCACCGCCGCCGGCTTCGACCTGCGGGTACTGCCCGGCGGCCACTTCTACCCGGAGACCCACCCCGCGGAGCTCACCGCACTGCTCACCGGGACGCTCGGCGTCCCGGCCGCCTAGGCCCGCACCGGAGGAGGAGACAGACCCCATGGCATACAACCCGTTCAACGACCCGGCCGGGTGCTACCGCGTGCTGGTCAACGACCGCGGCGAGCACTCCCTCTGGCCGGGCTTCGCCGCCGTCCCGGCGGGCTGGTCGACGGTGCTGGTGGACGCCGACCGCGACGCCTGCACCGCGTACCTCGCCCGGCACCGGCCCGCGCCGGCCGCCCCGGCCCCGACCGCCACGACCACGAGGGTGAAGAGCAATGTCTGACCCGAAGACCCCGATCCGGCTGCCGCTCTCGGCGCCGCAGACCGGCATCTGGTTCGCCCACCAGCTCGACCCCTCCGGCTGCCGCTACAACATCGCCGAGTACAAGGAGATCCACGGCCCGGTCGACCACGCGCTGCTGGAGACCGCCTGGCGCGCGCACCTGGAGGAGGCCTGGACGTACCGCACCACCCGGGTCGTCCAGGAGCCGGACGGACTGGTCCAGTACCTCGACCCGGACGCCCGGCACCGCTCGCTCCCCCTGGTCGACCTGAGCGCCGAGGCCGACCCGGCCGCCGCCGCCCGGGCCTGGATGGACGCGGACCTGACCCTCCCGGTCGAGCTGTCCGAGGGCCGGCTGCACACCTTCGCGCTGCTCAAGATCGCCGAGGACCGCTACCAGTACTACCAGCGGGCCCACCACATCGCCATCGACGCCTACGGCGGCTCCCTGGTCGGCGCCCGGGTCGCCGAGATCTACACCGCCCTGAGCCGGGGCGAGGAGCCCCCCGCGAGCACCTTCGACCCGCTGCCGGTGGTGCTCGCGGAGGACGCCGACTACCGCGCCTCCGAGGCCGCCGAGGCCGACCTGCGGTACTGGGTCGAGAAGCTGGCCGACCGCCCCGAGCCGCGCCGCCTGGTGGACCGCACGGTGGAGCCGGGCACCGACCACCCGGCGGTGGGCTTCCACCGCCGCACCGTCGCGCTCTCCCAGGAGCACACCGACCGGCTGAAGGAGATCGCCCGCGCCGCCCGCGCACCGTGGTCCGTCCTGGTGATCGCGCTGGTCGCCGGCTACCTCGCGCGGATGACCGGGCAGCGCCGGCAGATCATCGGCCTGCCGGTCACCGGCCGCACCACCCCGGCGGCCCGCCGCACCCCGAGCATGGCCTCCAACTGGGTGCCGCTGCTGCTCGACGTGCGCCCCGAGGAGACCGTCGCCCAACTGGTGCGCCAGGCCGTCGGCGAGGTGCGCGGCGGCCTCAAGCACCAGATGCCGCGCTACGAGGACGTCTGCCGCGCGCTCGGCCTGACCGGTTCGGCGGACGGCCTGGTCGGCCCGACCGTCAACATCATGGCCTTCGACTCCGAGCTGTACTTCGGCGCGTACCCGGCCTTCGCCCACAACCTGTCCAACGGCCCCGTCGACGACCTGTGCGTCGCCGTCTACGACCGCGCCGACGGCCAGGGCCTGACCATCGACTTCGACGCCAACCCCGGCCTCTACCGGGCCGACGAGGTCGCCGAGCACCAGGACCGCTTCCTGCGCCTCCTGCGGGCCGTCCTCGACGCCCCCGACACCGCGCTGGGCCGGCTCGACCTGCTCGCCCCCGAGGAGCGCCGGCTGCTGCTCACCGAGTGGAACTCCGCCCTCGGTGAGGCGCCGTACGCCACCGACGCGCTGGCGGCCTTCGAGGCCCAGGCCGAGCGCACCCCCGACGCCCCCGCCGTGGTCCTGGACGGCACCGCCGTCAGCTACCGCGAGCTGGACGCGTGGGCCAACCGGCTCGGCCACGGGCTGCGCGCCGCCGGCGCCGGCCCGGACACCGTCGTCGGCGTGCTGCTCGACCGCACCCCGGCCCTGCTCGCCGCCCTGCTCGGGGCCTGGAAGGCGGGCGCCGGATACCTGCCGATGGACCCGGCCTGGCCGGCCGCCCGGCTCGCCACCGTGCTCGCCGACGCCCGCGCCGTCGCCCTGGTCAGCGACCGCGCCCCGGAGTTCGCCGGGGCCGTCCTCGACCCGGCCGCGGTGGCGGACCTCCCGGCCGGCCGCCCGGACGTCCCGCGCGACCCGGACCGGCTCGCCTACGTCATCTACACCTCCGGCTCGACCGGCCGCCCCAAGGGCGTCCAGATCGCCCACCGCGGCCTGGCCAACTACCTCGGCTGGGCCGTCCGGGACTACACCGGCACCGGCGGCGGCGCGGCGCTGTTCTCCTCCGTCGCCTTCGACCTCGTGGTGCCCACCCTGTTCGCGCCGCTGCTCACCGGCGCCCCCGTGCACCTCTTCCCGGAGGGCCGCGACCTCGCCGACCTCGGCTCCTGGCTGGTCGGATCGGGCCCGTTCGACTTCCTCAAGCTCACCCCCGGCCACCTGGAGATGCTCGCCCACCAGCTGTCCCCGGCCGAGGCCCACGGCCTCGCCCCGGTGCTGGTCGTCGGCGGCGAGGCGCTGCTCGGCCGGGTCGCCGAGCAGTGGAGCGCGTGGACCGGCGGCCGGGTCGTCAACGAGTACGGCCCCACCGAGATCACCGTCGCCAACTGCGTCTTCGACGTGACCGGCCCGCAGCCCACCCAGGTGGTGCCGATCGGCCGCCCGATCCCCGCCACCGGCATGTACGTGCTGGACGCCGAGCTCGAACCGGTGCCGGTCGGCACCGTCGGCGAGCTGTGGATCGGCGGCGCCGGCCTGGCCCGGGGCTACCTCGGCCAGCCCGCGATGACGGCCGAGCGCTTCGTGCCGGACCCGTTCGGCGCCCCCGGCGGCCGGCTCTACCGCACCGGCGACACCGCCCGGGTGCTGCCGGACGGCAACGTCGACTACCTCGGCCGCGGCGACGACCAGGTCAAGATCCGCGGCTACCGGGTCGAGATCGGCGAGATCGAGGCCGCGCTCGGCCGCCACCCCGGGATCGCCCAGGCCGTCGTCCTGGTCCGCGAGGACCGCCCGGGCGACCGCCGGCTGGTCGCCTACACCGTCCCGGACACCCCCGGCACCGCACCCGACCTCGCCGGACTCCGGGAGTTCCTCGGGCAGTCGCTGCCCGACTACATGGTCCCGGGCACCGTCGTCCCGCTCCCCGCCCTGCCGCTCACCGCCAACGGCAAGGTGGACCGCGCCGCGCTGCCCGCCCCCGAGCTGCCCTCCGCCGAGGCCGCGCGGGCCCCGCGCGGCCCGCGCGAGCAGCTGTTCTGCGAGCTGCTCGCGGAGGTGCTCGGCCTGTCCGCGGTCGGCCCCGACGACTCCTTCTTCGAGCTCGGCGGCGACAGCATCATGTCGATCCAGCTGGTCGCCCGCGCCCGGCTGGCCGGGCTGACCATCACCGCGCGGGACGTCTTCACCCGCAGGACGGCGGCCGGCCTCGCCGACGCCGCCCTCGACCTCCCGCAGGCCGCCGCCGAGGCGCCCGGCGCCGGGATCGGCGAGCTGCCCGCCACCCCGATCGTCCACTGGCTGGCCGGACACCCCGGCGACGTCGACCAGTTCGACGCGTACAACCAGTCGCTGACCCTGCGCGTCCCGGCCGGCGCGACCGAGGCCGAACTGACCGCGGCCCTGCAGGCCGTGCTCGACCACCACGACGCGCTGCGCCTGCGCACCACCGCCGACTGGCGGCTGACGACCACCGCCCCCGGCACGGTGCGCGCCGCCCTGCGCCGGGTGGACGCCACCGGCCTCGACGAGCAGGCCCTGCGCGCCCTGCGCTCCGCCGAGGGCCACGCCGCCCGGGCCCGGCTCGCGCCGCGCGAGGGCGTCACCGTGCAGGCCGTCTGGTTCGACCGCGGCCCGGCCGAGAGCGGCCGGCTCCTGCTGATGGTCCACCACCTGGTGGTCGACGGCGTCTCCTGGCGCGTGCTCGGCCCCGACCTCGCCGAGGCCTGGCAGGCCGTCCACGAGGGCCGCACCCCCGCCCTCGCCCCGGTCGGCACCTCCTACCGCGGCTGGGCCCGGCGCCTCGCCGACGAGGCGGTACGGCCCGAGCGCGAGGCCGAACTCGACTGGTGGCAGGGCGTGCTGTCCGGCGCGGACGCAGCCGGCCACCCGACGGTCCGGCACCCGGCCGACCCGGCCCGCGACACCCACGGCAGCGCCGAACGCCTCACCCTGCGGCTGCCCGCCGGACTCACCGAGCAGCTGCTCACCCGCCTGCCCGCCGCCTTCCACGCCGAGGTCAACGACGTCCTGCTGGCCGCCCTGACCCTCGCCTGCGACGGCCGCGCCCTGGTCGACCTCGAAGGGCACGGCCGCGAGAGCGACGCCCTCGGCGGCGGCGACCTCTCCCGCACCGTCGGCTGGTTCACCAGCCTCCACCCGGTCCGGCTGGACGCCGGCGCCCTCGACCTCGCCGAGGCCCGCTCCGGCGGCCCGGCCGCCGGAGCCCTGCTCAAGCGGGTCAAGGAGCAGCTGCGCGCCGTACCGGACAAGGGCATCGGCTACGGGCTGCTGCGCCACCTCAACCCGCGCACCGGCCCGCTGCTGGCCGCCCTCCCCTCCCCCGGTCTCGGCTTCAACTACCTCGGCCGGTTCACCGCCGGCGAGGGCGACTGGGCCGTGCTGCCCGAGCTGGACGACCGGGTGCCCGGCGCCGACGACCGGATGCCGCTGGCCCACGCCGTCGAGCTCAACGCGCTGACCCAGGACGGGCCGGACGGCCCCGAGCTGGTCGCCGAGTGGAGCTGGGCGCCGGGCCTGCGCTCGGCCGAGGAGGTCCGCGCCCTGGCCGACGGCTGGTTCGCGGCGCTGCGCGCCCTGGCCGAGCACGGCAGCCGGCCCGGCGCCGGCGGCCGGACCCCGTCCGACCTCGCGCCGGCCGGGCTCAGCCAGGCCGAGATCGAGCAGCTGGAGGCCGAACTCCCCGACCTCGCCGACGTGCTGCCGCTCTCCCCGCTCCAGGAGGGCCTGTTCTTCCACGCCCTCTACAACGCCCAGGACACCGACGTGTACCTGGCCCAGCTGGAGCTGGACCTCGAGGGTCCGCTGGACGCCGACGGGCTGCGCATCGCCGCCGAGGCCCTGCTGGAGCGGCACGCCAACCTGCGGGCCGGCTTCCGCACCGGCTCGCACCGCCCGGTGCAGGTGATCCCGGGCCGGGTCGAACTCCCGTGGCGCCACGAGGACCTGAGCGCCGGCCCGGAGGCCGCCGAGGCCTTCGCCGCCGAGGAGCGCACCCGCCGCTTCGACCTCGACCGCCCGCCGCTGCTGCGCTTCGCGCTGCTCCGGCTCGCCGCGGACCGCCACCGCCTGCTGCTCACCAACCACCACCTACTGCTGGACGGCTGGTCGATGCCGCTGCTGATCCAGGAGCTGCTGGCGCTGTACGCGGCCGGCGGCGACGGCGGCGCGCTGCCCCGCGTCCGCCCGTACCGCGAGCACCTGGTCCAGCTGGACGCCAGGGACCGGACGGCCGCCCGCGCCGCCTGGCGGGACGCCCTGGCGGGGCTGGAGGAGCCCACCCGGGTCCGGGTCACCCCGCCCGGCCGGGTGCCGGTGCCCCCGCGACGGCTGGAGTTCCGCGCGCCCGCGGAGACCGGCACCGGTCTGGCCGCCCGGGCCCGGGCGCACGGGCTGACGCTGAACACGCTGCTCCAGGCCGCCTGGGCGATCACCCTGGGCCGGATCACCAACTCCACCGACGTCACCTTCGGCGTCACGGTCTCCGGCCGCCCGGCCGAACTGCGCGGCGCCGACCGGATGGTGGGCCTGTTCATCAACACCCTGCCGCTGCGCCTGCGGCTGGACCCGGCGGAGTCCCTGGCCACGCTGCTCGGCCGGCTCCAGGCCGAGCAGTCCGGCCTGCTGGAACACCAGCACCTGGGCCTCGCCGAGATCCAGGAGCTGGCCGGGGTCGGCGAACTCTTCGACACCGCCATGGTGCTGGAGAACTACCCGCTGGACGCCACCGCGCTGCGGGCCCCGGTCCGCGGGGTGCGGCTGGCCGACGTCCGGGTCCACGACGCGGTGCACTACACCCTCGGCCTGATGGCCGTCCCGATGGACGACACCGTCTCCTTCCGGCTCGACTTCCAGACCGACCTGCTCACCGAGGCCGAGGCCCGGGAGATCGCCGACCGACTGCTGCGGGTGCTGGCCGCGCTCGCCGCCGAACCGGACCTGCCGCTCGGACAGCTGGACGTCCTCGCCCCCGAGGAGCGCCACCGGCTGCTCACCGCGTGGAACGACATCGCGCGGCCGGTCGCGCCCGGCACCTTCCCCGCGCTGTTCGAGGCCCGGGTCGCCGAGCGGCCCGACGCCGTCGCCCTCGCGCTCGGCGCGGAGCGGCTGAGCTACGCCGAGCTGAACGCGCGGTCCAACCGCCTGGCCCGGCTGCTGGTGGAACGGGGCGCCGGCCCGGAGCGGTTCGTGGCGATCGCGCTGGAGCGCTCGGTCGAGCTGATCGTCGCCCAGCTGGCGGTGCTCAAGGCCGGTGCCGCGTTCCTGCCGCTGGACCCGCGCTACCCGGCCGACCGGATCGGCTACATGCTCACCGACGCCGCCCCGGAGCTGGTGCTCACCACCGGCACACTGGCCGCCGAGCTGTTCGCGGACAGCCCGGTGCCGAGGCTGCTGGTCGAGTCGCTCGACACCGCCGACCGCTCCCCCGCCGACCTGACCGACGGGGACCGCACGGCACCGCTGACCGCGGACCGGCCCGCGTACGTGATCTACACCTCCGGTTCGACCGGCCGCCCCAAGGGCGTCGTCGTCACTCACACCGGCCTCGCCAGCATGGTGGAGAGCCAGCGGACCGGCCTGGCCGTGACGCCGGACAGCCGCGTCCTGCTGTTCGCCTCGCCGTCCTTCGACGCGGCCGTCTGGGAGCTGGGCATGGCCCTGCTGACCGGCGCCCGGGCCGTCCTCGGCGACGCCGACCGGCTGCTGCCCGGCCCGGCCCTGGTGGAGCTGATCGCGGAGCAGGGCGTCACCCACGTCACCCTGCCGCCGACCGCCCTGGCGGTGCTCCCGCCGGACGCGCTGCCCGCCGGCGGGACCCTGGTGGTCGCCGGCGAGGCCTGCCCGCCCGACCTGGTCGAGCACTGGTCCGCCCGGCTGCGGATGGTGAACGCGTACGGCCCCACCGAGTCCACCGTCTGCGCCAGCATGAGCAGCCCGCTCAGCGGCCGGATCTCCCCGCCGATGGGCCTGCCCGTCGTCAACACCCGCCTGTACGTGCTCGATTCGAGCCTGCAGCCGGTCCCGCTCGGGGTGGTCGGCGAGCTGTACATCGCCGGCGCCGGTCTGGCCCGCGGCTACCTGGGCCGGCCGGACCTGACCGCCGAGCGCTTCGTGGCCGACCCGTTCGGAGCCCCGGGCAGCCGGATGTACCGCTCGGGGGACCTGGTCCGCCGGGCGACCGACGGCAGCCTGGAGTACCTGGGCCGCGCCGACCACCAGGTCAAGGTCCGCGGCTTCCGGATCGAGCCCGGCGAGATCGAGGCCGTCCTGGCCCTGCACCCGTCGGTGGCGCAGGCCTTCGTCCTGGTCCGGGAGGACCGCCCGGGCGACCGACGGCTGGTCGGCTACGCCGTCCCCCACCCGGGCGGGAGCATCGACCGGGCCGCCCTGCGCGCCTTCGTCGGCGAGAGCCTGCCCGACTACATGGTCCCCTCGTCCGTCGTCGTCCTGGAGGCCTTCCCGCTGACGGCCAACGGCAAGGTGGACCGCAAGGCCCTCCCGGCCCCGGACCAGAGCGCCGACGGCCCCCGGACGGCGCCCGCGAACCCCGTCGAGGCGGCGCTCTGCACCGCCTTCGCCGAGGCGCTGGGCACCGGCCCGGTCGGCGCCGACGAGTCCTTCTTCGACCTCGGCGGCGACAGCATCCTGGCCATCCGGTTCGTCGCCCGGGCCCGGGCCGCCGGCCTGGTGGTCACCGTCCGCGAGGTCTTCCAGCACCGGACGGCGCAGGCGCTGGCCGTCCTCGCCCGCCCGCTGGCCGAGCCGGACGCCCCCGCCCGGAGCGTCTTCACCGACCCGGAGTCGGAGCGCGAGGCCGCCGAACTCCTCGCGTCCGACGACGCGTTGGCGGACGTCCTGCCGCTCTCCTCGCTCCAGGAGGGCTTCCTGTTCCACGCCCTGCTGGCCGACACGGACGTCGACGTCTACACCACCCAGGTCCACTTCGACCTGCACGGTCCCCTCGACCCGCCCAGGCTGCGGCTCTCCGCCGAACGGCTGCTCGCCCGCCACCCCGGCCTGCGGGCTGGCTTCCGACGGGCCGGCCTCAGCCGCCCGCTCCAGGCGGTCCACCGCGAGGTCGAACTCCCCTGGTACCAGGACGATCTGAGCGGACACCCGGACCCGGTCGGCGAGGCCGAGCGGCTGGCCCTCGCCGACCGCGTCCGGTCGTTCGACTTCACCCGGCCGCCGCTGCTGCGGCTGCGCGTCGCCCGGCTCGCCGACGGACGGCACCGGGTCGTCCTGACCGGCCACCACATCCTGTGGGACGGCTGGTCAGTGCCGGTCCTGCTGGACGAGTTGTTCACCGCCTACCGGCACGGCGGCTCCACCGACGCGCTGCCCGAGCCGACCCCGCCGCGCGAGCACCTCGCCTGGCTGGCCCGGCAGGACGCCGGGGCGGCCCGCGCCGCCTGGGCCGCCTCGGTCGGCGACGCCCGGCCGACCCTGGTCGCCCCGGAGGCGGCGCACCGCGACCCGGTCCGGCACGGCTCGGTCTCGGTCGACCTGAGCGAGGAGCTCACCGAGGAGCTCACCACCGCCGTCCGGGCCCGGGGCGTCACCCTCAACACCGCCGTCCAGGTCGCCTGGGCGCTGGTGCTGGCCCGTCTGACCGGCGAGCAGGACGTCGTCCTCGGCGCCACCGTCTCCGGCCGCCCGGCCGAGGTCCCCGGGGTCGAGCGGATGATCGGCATGTTCCTCAACACCCTGCCGGTGCGCGTCCGGATCGACGAGAACGAGCCGTTGTCGGACCTCCTGACCCGCCTCCAGGACGAGCAGTCCCGGCTGATCCCGCACCACCACCTCGGCCTCAGCGAGATCCGGCAACTCGCCGGCGGACAGGTCCTCTTCGACACCACGGTGATCCACCAGAACGCCCCGCTGGACGCCGCGGCGCTGGCCGCCGGGCTCGACGGACTGGCCCTCGGCGACGCCGGCAGCATCGACGCCACCCACTACCCGCTGCGGATGCAGGCCGTCCCCGCGCTGCACGGGTCGGGGCTCGAACTACGCCTCGGCTACCGCCCGGACGTCTACGACGAGGCCGAGGCCCGGGGCCTGCTGGACCAGGTCCACCGCGTCCTGCGCACGGTGATCGACGCCCCGTCGACCAGGACCGGCCTGGTCGAGCTGATCTCCGCCGAGGAACAGGATCGACTCCTCGCCGGGTGGGGAGGCTACTGACCGTCGTGACGGGGCGGCCCCTCGGGGCCGCCCCGCTCCATGACGGAAACCCAATCCGCCTTCTCCGACGACCTGGTAGGAAATGGATCACGATGAATGACAATGACGTAGTACGCCTGGAACAGGTCACCCGTTCCTACGGGGCCGGCCAGAACGCCGTCACCGCCCTGGCCGGGGTCACCCTCGGATTCGCCCGCGGCAGTTTCACCGCCGTCATGGGCCCGTCCGGCTCCGGGAAGAGCACCCTGCTCCAGTGCGCCGCCGGACTCGACCGCCCCGATTCCGGCACGGTGGTCGTCGACGGCGTCGACCTCGGCGGCCTCGACGAGACCGCCCTGACCGAACTGCGCCGGGAACGCCTCGGTTTCGTCTTCCAGTCCTTCAACCTGCTCGGCGCCCTGACCGCCGAGCAGAACGTCGGCCTGCCGCTGCGCCTGGCCGGCCGCAAGCCCGACCCCGCGAAGGTCAAGGCCGCCCTCGCCCAGGTCGGCCTGGGCGAGCGGACCGGCCACCTGCCCTCGCAGATGTCCGGCGGCCAGCAGCAGCGGGTGGCGATCGCCCGGGCGCTGATCTCCGCCCCCAAGGTGCTCTTCGCGGACGAGCCCACCGGCGCCCTGGACAGCTCCAGCAGCCGTGAGGTGCTCACCCTGCTCCGGTCGCTGGTCGACGAGCAGGGCCAGAGCACCATCATGGTCACCCACGACCCGGTCGCCGCCTCCTACGCCGACACCGTGCTCTTCCTCGCCGACGGCCAGGTCGTCGACCGGCTGGCCGGCCCGGACCCGCAGACCGTCGCCGCGCGGATGACCGCGCTGGAAGGCGTCCGCGGGGGCGGTGGCCCCCGATGACCTCCTTCCGCCTGCTGCTCCCGATCGCCGCCGTCTCGCTGCGGCGGCGGTGGCTCGCCTTCGTCGGCTCCTTCGTCGCGCTCGCCCTCGGCGTCGCGGTGATGTCCGCCGCCGGGGTCCTGCTCAACACCACGATGGGCGAGGACTCGCTGCCCGGCGCGCCCTCGCTGCACAAGCTGGTGAGCTTCATGGCCGCGATGGCCGGGTTCGTCTCGGTCTTCGTGGTGTCCTCGACCTTCGCCTTCGCCGTCGCCCAGCGCCGGCATGAGACGGCGATGCTGCGCGCGGTCGGCGCGACGCCGCGCCAGGTCCGCGCCCTGGTCCTCGGCGAGGCCGTGGTGGTGGCACTGGCCGCCGCGGTCTCGGGCTGCGCGATAGGCCTCGCCGTCGCCCCGGCGATCGCCGCCTGGCTGGTCGACCAGGGCGCCGCGCCGAGCGGCTTCCGCTCCGAGCCGGCCGTGCTGCCCCTGCTGCTCGCCGCCTCGGGCGGCCTGGTCGTCGCCCTGCTCGGCGCCTACGCGGCCTCCCGCCGGGCCGGCCGGGTGCGGCCGGTGGAGGCGCTGAACGAGGTCGCCGTCGACAAGAAGGTGATGCCGGTCGTCCGCTGGGTGGCCTCGGTGCTCTTCCTCGGCGTCTTCGGCTACACCCTGTCGACGTTCATCTCGATGCCCGCCTCGATGATGGCCGATCCGCAGTCGCGCGATCCGCAGACCACCCCCCAGTGGGCCCTGCTCTTCGACGTGATGGCGGTGCTCGCCATCGTGCTGGTCGCCCCGGTGCTGGTGCCGCCGCTGGTGCGGCTGTTCACCTCGCTCGTCCCGCTGCTGCCCGGCGCGGCCGGGCTGATCGCCCGCCAGAACGCCCTCGCCGCGATCCGCCGCACCGTCTCCACCGCGACCCCGGTCTTCCTGGTGATCGGCCTGGCCGGCTCGGTGGTCGGCGGCACGGTGGCCTTCAGCGACGCGATGGCCGCCCAGGGCCGGGCCGCCCTCAAGGCCGACTACGTGATCGAGCCGTCCGGCGGCCAGGCGGTGCCCGCCGACGCCCTGCGCGGCCTGACGGCCCTGCCGGGCGCCCGGCTGACCACCGCGGCGACCGTCCGGTTCGACGGCCTGGCCACCCCGGACCAGCAGCCCGCCCCCGGCCGCCCCGCCGACCTGCCGATCCCGGAGGACGGCCTCGCCGTCGACGGCGACCTGCGGGAGGCCTGGAACCTGACCGCCGAGGACGGCTCGCTCGCGGACCTGCACGGCAAGACGGTCGCGGTCTCCGGCGACATGGCGCGGGTCTTCGGCTGGCACGTGGGGGACACCCTGAACGCCCGTCTGGCGGACGGCACCCAGGAGCAGCTGCGGCTGGTCGCCCGGGTCGGCCACCTGCTGCCGCACCTGCCGGAGATCGTCGTGCCCCGCGAGGCCGTCCCCGACCGGAGCGCGGTGTCGGTCGCCTACCTGGCCACCGGCGCGGGCCCCGAGCAGGTCACGGCCGCGCTGGGCGGCAGCGCGGCCCGGGCCACCCCGGGCGCGGACTGGATCGGGGCGCGCAACGACACCACCACCAGGAACGGCTGGATCGCGATGCTGGCCATCCTCGGCCCGGCGCTGCTGTACGCGCTGATCGCGATCGTCAACACGATGATGATGTCCACCGGCGACCGGCTGCGGGACTTCGCCACCCTCCGCCTGACCGGCGGCACCCGCCGCCAGGTGCTGCGGGTGGTCGCGGTCGAGAGCCTGCTGGTGGTCGCCACCGCGGCCGCGCTCGGACTGGTCGTCACCCTGGTGACCCAGTACGCGACCGTCCTGCTGATCGAGAACCGCGTCCTCGACGCGGCCCAGTCCGCGGCCTTCGACCTGCCCTGGGGCGCCCTGGCCGGCGCCACCGCGGTCTGCCTGGTCCTGGCCCTGGTCTCCAGCCTGGTCCCGGCCCGGCTGGCGCTGCGGATCCGCCCGCTCGACCTCGCGAGCGGCCGGCAGTAGGACGGCCCAGGCCGTCGGCACCACGTGAGCGGCCCCGCCACCCGATCGGGTGGCGGGGCCGCTCGCCGGTTCCGGGCTGCCGGACGGGGCGTCAGTCCGACATCGCGACCAGCACCCGGCGGCTGCCCGTGAACGGACGACGGCCGTGGCCGACCAGGACGTTGTCGATCAGCAGCACGTCGCCGCGACGCCAGTCGACGTCCACCGCCGAGTCCAGGCCCCGGTCGCGGATCTGCTCGACCCACTCGGCCGGGATGGGCGAGCCGTCCGCCAGGGTCACGGCCTGCGGCAGGTCCTCCGGCGCGAGCACGGCGGCCAGCCGGGCGGCGGTGTCGTCACCGAGCCCGGCCGGGTGCCACTGGTCGGCCTGGTTGAACCAGACCTCGGTGCCGGTGACCGGGTGCCGCGTGGTGGCCGGGCGCAGCTGGGTGACCCGCAGACCGCCGTCCTTGCGCCACTCCCAGACCGCCTCGGACCGGCCGAGGAAGGCCTCGACCTCGGCGCGGCTCTCCGTCTCGAAGGTCTGCTGCCAGCTCTTGCCGAAGCCGTAGCCGTCGTGCAGGTTCTGCAGGTAGCGCACGCCGCCGGCGAAGGCCTCGCGCAGCTCCGGGTCGAGCGCCTCCAGCCACCGCACGCCGTCCACCACCGGGGTCGCGCCGCCGGTCTCCGCCGCGGTCTCGCAGTAGAACGCCAGGCGGGCGGGCCAGGCGTGCGCGTACGACATCTCGTTGTGCATCGAGATGGTGAACTCCTGCGGGTACTCCGTCGAGGTGTACACGTTCTGGCCGACCTTGGTGCGCGGCGAGTTGCCGTGCACGTAGGCCAGCCGGTTCGGCAACAGCAGGTCGTAGACCCGGCCCAGCGCCTCCGGGGTGACGCCGAAGCCCCGGAACACCAGGGCCTTCTCCCGGGCCAGCAGTCCGCCGAGGTCGTCCAGGCCGCGCAGGTAGTCGATCAGACCGTCGGGAGTGGCCTCGGCACCGGC
Source organism: Kitasatospora sp. NPDC093550 (assembly GCF_044764985.1). NCBI lineage: Bacteria > Bacillati > Actinomycetota > Actinomycetes > Kitasatosporales > Streptomycetaceae > Kitasatospora > Kitasatospora sp. NPDC093550. The sequence continues at coordinate 190,756 of NZ_JBIWJF010000015.1, read as the reverse complement.
GTCAGCCGGGCCGATCTCGGCCGGAATCCAGTTCTGCTCCGCGCCCATGTGGGTAGCTTCCTCCAGTAGTCGGGACTCACCGCTCCCACTCTCGGCACCCGCTCCATCCGGCTCCCATCCGTCTTCCCTACACGCGCTATAAAAAGATTTTCATGCCCATGTCATATTCCTTGCCATAAGAGGGGGCGCGGCGCAGCGTTTGGGGAGGTACTGTGACCGATTGCCAGGGAGGGAGGCGTGACCGGGACCTCGCCAGGGCACGGGCGCCCAGCACGTGGGAGGGCAACCGACAAAACGGGGGATCGGTTGGACGTTCAGATCGAATTCGGACTACTAGGCGCATTATCGGTCGTCGCGGACGGCCGCCGGATAGCCATCGGCGGCCCGCGCCAACGCACCATTCTCGCCCTGCTGCTCCTCTCGCCCGATTCCACCGTCTCGGTGGACGCGATGGTCGAGGCGGTCTGGCAGGGCGTCCCACCGGCCACCGCCCGCACCCAGGTGGCGATCTGCATCGCGGGACTGCGCAAGATCTTCCGGGCGGAGGGCTGCGGCGACGACCTGATCGCCACCGTCCACCCCGGCTACCAGTTCAACACCGGCGGCCACCGGATCGACCTGCTGGTCTTCCAGCGCCTGGTGCAGGAGGCCGAGCGGGCGGCCGGGCGGGGCGGCACGGCCGAGGCCGCCGAACTGTACGAACGGGCGCTCGGCCTGTGGCGCGGGCCGGTCCTGGAAGGGGTCACCGGGCGCCCGGTCGAGGACGAGGCCGCCCGGCTGGAGGAGGTCCGGCTGGCCTGCTACGAGGCCTCCACCGAGCTCCAGCTCGCGCTCGGCCGGCACCTGGACGTGATCGGTTCGCTGACCGCGGTGGTCCGCGACCACCCGCTGCGCGAGCGCGCCCGGCAGGCCCTGATGCTGGCCCAGTACCGGGCCGGGCGGCGGGCCGAGGCGATGGAGACCTTCCGCGAGGGCCGCCGGCAGTTCATCGACGAGCTCGGACTGGAGCCGGGCGCCCCGCTGCTCCAGCTGCACGACGCGATCCTGCGCGACGACCCGGCGCTGAACCCGCCCGACGCCCCGGCGCCGGAGCCCGTCGAGGAGGCCGGGCCGGCCCCGGCCGCCGACACCCGCCCGACCCCGTCCTTCCTGCCGCCGAACGTGCCGGCCTTCACCGGCCGGGGCGCCGAGACGGCGCTGCTCGACCGGCTGGTCGAGGGCCGCTCGGAGGAGCAGCCGCCCGGCATCGGCCTGATCACCGGCGTCGCCGGGGTGGGCAAGACCGGCCTGGCCGTGCACTGGGCGCACCGCGTCTCCGGCCGCTTCCCGGACGGCCGGCTCTACGTCGACCTGCGCGGCCACGACGAGACGCACGAGCCGACCTCGCCCGCCGACGTGCTGAGCCGCTTCCTGCGCGCCCTCGGCGTGCCCAGCGAGCAGATCCCGGCCGACACCGGCGAGCGCACCGAGCTGTACCGCAGCATGCTGGCCGACCGGCGGGTCCTGGTGGTGCTGGACAACGCCCGCACGGTGGGGCAGATCAGCCCGCTGCTGCCGGGCAACGGCCAGTGCTGCGTGATCGTCACCAGCCGGGAGCCGATGGAGCAGCTGATGCTCCGGTACGGCGCGACGCGGGTCCAGCTCGGCGTGCTGCCCCCGGCGGAGGCGGTCGAACTGCTGGGCCGGATCGTGCCCGAGGACCGGATCGCGGCGGCCCCGGAGCAGGCCTGGCGACTGGCCGAGCTCTGCGACCGGCTGCCGCTGGCGCTGCGGATCGCCGCGGCCCGGCTGGCCTCCAAGGCGCACTGGAGCGTCAAGCACCTGGTGGCCCGGCTGGCCGACGAGCGCCGCCGGCTGGACGAGCTCAGCCAGGGCGAGTCGCAGGTCCGGGCCGGCTTCGCGCTCAGCTACCGCTACCTGGCACCGGACGCGGCCCGGCTGTACCGGCGGCTGGCACTGCTCAAGGCGCCCGACGTCACGGTCTGGACGGCCGCCGCGCTGGTCGACGCCCACCCCTTCGAGGCCGAGCGGCTGCTGGAGCACCTGGTGGACGTCCAGCTGCTGGAGGTCACCGGCACCGACGGCACCGGTCAGCTGCGGTTCCGGATGCAGAACCTGCTGCGGCTGTTCGCCGACGAGCGCGCCCGGGTCGAGGAGACCGAGGAGGACCGGGCGGCGAGCCTGGACCGCGCCCTGCGCGGCTACCTGACCGTGGCGGAGCAGGCCCACCGCCAGGAGTACGGCGGGGACTACTCGCTGATCCACGGCTCCACCCCGCGCTACCCGGTGAACGAGCTGCTGCTGGAGGAGCTGACGGCCGTCCCGCTGGAGTGGTTCGAGGCCGAGCGGCTGTCGCTGATCGCCGCGATCGAGCAGTCCGCTCTGCTGGGCATGGACGAGCTGGCCTGGGACCTGGCGAGCTGCACCGCCGTGCTCTTCGAGACCAGGGACTACCTGGAGGACTGGCAGTACTGCTGCGAGCGCGCCCTGGCCGCCACCCGGGCGGCCGGGAACCTCCGCGGCGAGGCCGCCACCCTGGAGTCCCTGGGCGCGTCCTGGATCCGCTCCCGGCACGTCTCGGAGGCCGCCGGCCTGCTGCTCCAGGCGCTGGCCAAGTTCGAGCAGGTCGGCGAGGACCACGGGCGGGGGCTGGCACTGCGTTCGCTGGCGGTGCTGGACCGCACCCTGGGCGACCTCGCCTCGGCCCAGGTGCGGCTCACGGAGGCCGTCGGGCTCTTCCGGGCGGCCGGGGACCTCTCCTCCGAGGCGCACGTGCTCGGCTACCTGGCCCAGGGGGAGCTGGACCTCGGCCGCCCCGAGGCGGCCCTGACCCACGCGCGGGAGGCGGTCGCGGTCGCCCAGCGGGTCGGCGAGACCAGGGGCGCCGCACAGGCCCTCTACCGGCTCGGCCGCGCCCTGCTGGCCCTGGGCCGGCTGGAGGAGGCGGAGCAGCAGCTCCACGGGGTGGTCCGGATCGTGACGGCCAAGGGGGACCTGCTCGGCACCGTCTACGCCCGACTGGGACTGGGCGAGACGATGCTGCGGCGCGGAGCGGCCGCCGAGGCGCACGCCGAGCTGCTGGAGGGCCTGGAGGTGGCCCGCCGGGCCGGGAACATGGTCGCCGAGGGCCGGGTCGGCTCGGCGCTGGGCCGGGCCGCCGCCGCGCTGGGCCGGGCCGACGAGGCCCGGGAGCGGCTGGCCCGGGCCACCGAGCTGTTCCGCACGGCCGGCGCCAAGCGGGACCTGGAGCTGACCGAGGAGGAGCTGACGGCCCTCTGAACCCCACCCCGAGGCCCTGTGCCGGCATCCCCTCCGGATGTCGGCACAGGGCTTTCTCCTTTTACTCGCGCATTCACCTGGGAATATTTCCCGTCGATAGTCCGGATATGACTTCCTGATAGCCCGGATGCATATCTTTCAATGGCCGGAGCACAGAAACGCGAAAGCCCGACTATTGGAGCCGGATATGTCCCAGACCCACCCCGTCCCGCCGTTCGCCGTCATTTCGGGCGCTCAGGTCAGCAGCGTTCTCGAAGGCCGCCAGAAGGAGGTCGTGGACATCGTCGAGCAGGCCTACCGCATTCACGGCGAGGGCCTGACGGTGAATCCGCCGTCGTACTTCCTGAAGTTCCCCGACAAGCCCGGCTCGCGCATCATCGCGCTGCCCGCCTCGATCGGCGGCGAGGTCGCGGTGGACGGCCTGAAGTGGATCTCCTCGTTCCCGGAGAACGTCGCGGCCGGCATCCCCCGCGCCTCGGCGGTGCTGATCCTCAACGATCACGAGACCGGCTACCCGATCGCCTGCCTGGAGAGCTCGATCATCAGCGCGGCCCGGACCGCCGCCTCGGCGGCGCTGGCCGCCGGCAAGCTCGCCGACGCCCGCGGCGGCGACCGCCCGCGCCGGGTCGGTTTCATCGGCACCGGCCTCATCGCCCGGTATCTGCACACCTACCTGGCCGGCACCGGCTGGAGCTTCGACGCCTCAGGGGTGTACGACCTGTCGGCCGAGTACGCGGCCGGTTTCGCGGGCTACCTGGAACAGGCCGGCGGCAACGGCGCGATCACCGTCCACGACAGCGCCGAATCGCTGATCCGCGACAGCGACCTGGTGGTCTTCGCGACGATCGCGGGCACACCGCACGTCCACGACCCGGCATGGTTCTCGCACAACCCGCTGGTGCTGCACGTCTCGCTGCGCGACCTCTCGCCCGAGGTGGTCCTCGCCGCCACCAACATCACCGACGACGTCGAGCACTGCCTCAAGGCGGACACCTCGCTGCACCTGACGGAACAGCGCCTGGGCCACCGCGGGTTCGTCGACGGCACGCTCTACGACGTGCTGGCCGGACGGGTCGACGTGCCGGCCGACCGCCCGGTGGTCTTCTCGCCGTTCGGCCTCGGCGTGCTCGACCTCGCCGTCGGCAAGCACGTCCTGGACTCCGTCCGGGCGGCCGGCGACCTGGCCGTCGTCCCCGGCTTCTTCCACGAGCTGCGCCGCCACGGCTGAGCCGACCCCGCACCACGGCCCCGCACCACGCGTCAGCACCTCGCTCCAGCACCACGCGCCACCCCGCCTTGCGCCCCTTCCCGCCCTGCCCCGCGCTCACCTGCCACTGCCCCGGAGGCACAGATGCCGATCATCTCGGCTCCGCACGAGTTCAACGAGCACGACCTCTTCGTCGACCTGCGCGCGACCCTGGGTGTCCCGCTCTTCCTCAAGTGCGAAGGCATGAACTTCGCCGGATCGATCAAGCAGAAGGCCGCCGTGTCGATGATCGAGGCGGCCGAGCGGGCGGGGCGGCTGCGCGAGGACTCCGTACTGGTGGAGTCCTCCTCCGGCAACCTGGGGGTGGCGCTCAGCCTGATCGCCGCCAGCAAGGGCTACGCGTTCCTCTGCGTCACCGACTCCCGGTGCAACCTCACCACCAGACGGCTGATGGAGGTCTTCGGCGCCCGGGTGCACACCGTCACCGAGGCCGACCCGGTCACCGGGCTGCTCGGCGCCCGGCTCGCCCACGTCCGTCGGCTCGTGGAGGAGGACGACCGCTACGTCTGGCTGAACCAGTACCAGAACCCGGAGAACTGGGGGGCCCACTACCGCTGGACGGCGCCGGCCATCGCCGGGCAGTTCCCCGAACTCGACGTGCTCTTCGTCGGCGCGGGCACCACCGGCACCCTGATGGGCTGCGCCCGCTGGTTCAAGGAGCACCGGCCCGGGGTGCGGATCGTCGCGGTCGACAGCGTCGGCTCGGTCAGCTTCGGCGGCCCCGCGGCACCGCGCTGGATCCCGGGCCTCGGCTCCGGCGTGCGCCCCGCGATGCTCGACGAGGAGTACGTGGACGAGGTGCGGATGGTCGAGGAGGTGGACACCGTCCGGATGTGCCACCGGCTGGCCGCCCGCGGCTTCCTCCTCGGCGGCTCCACCGGCACGGCTGTCGCGGGGGCAGCCGCCTGGCTGGCCGACCACGACCCGGAGGGCCGGCTGACCGCCGTGACCCTCTCCCCCGACCTCGGCGAGCGCTACCTCGACACCGTCTACCAGACCAACTGGGTCCAGGGGATCTACGGCAGCACGGCGCTGCCCGCCGCACCGGTCCCGGCCGGCCCGTCCGTCAAGGTCCCGGCGATGAGCGCGGGATGACTCCGGCCCACCCCGCCGACCAGCGGATACCGGCGCCCGCCAGGCCCGTTATCGCCCGGAGCCGGAATCCATAACGGACCGATAAGAGCTCGAAGCCGCGCCTTCCTAATGTCTTCCCCGTCAGCAGGAAACAGGGACGAAAGACAGGAAACGGTGGAAATGCGACTCGTCGGTGCGAACCTCGCGAAGCAGGTTGTCGTCGTCGTCCTGGGCGTCACCGCCCTCATCGGCGCCGCGGCCGTCACCGATGCGGCCCCGATCACCAAGGCCGACTCCGTCTCCACCACCACCCCCACCCCGGCCCCCACGCCGACCCCCATCACCCCCGACAACCAGGACTGGACCTGACCGGCCCGGCCCGCACGAACGGCGTCGGCCGCCGCGACACCCCGTCGCGGCGGCCGACGCCGTCGTTCACCCCTCGGCCGGGCCTCAGGCCGCCGGCACCGCCGTGGCCACGGCCACGGCGGCGGCGTTGACCGCCTCCGGCACCTCCCGGCCCTCCAGCGCCCGGCGCACCGACTCCGCCACCGCGACCCCGGCCTTCTCCTGGGCCTCGACACTGCCGGCGCCCAGGTGCGGCGTCACCACCACACCGTCCAGCCCGAACAGCGGCGAGTCCGTGCACGGCTCGGTCTCGAACACGTCCAGACCGGCCCCGGCCACCCGGCCGTCCCGCAGCGCGTCCGCCAGCGCGGCCTCGTCCACGATGCCGCCCCGGGCGGCGTTGACGATCCGCACCCCCGGCTTCACCCCGCGCAGCGCCCGCGCCCCGATCAGCCCCAGCGTCTGAGGAGTCCTCGGCAGGTGCACCGTCACGAAGTCGGCCGCCGCCAGCAGTTCGTCCAGCCCGACCGTCCGCACACCCAGCTCGGCCGCCCGCTCCGGCGTCACGTACGGGTCGTGGGCGATGACCTCCATGTCGAAGGCCGCCATCCGCTTCGCCACCAGCGAGCCGATCCGGCCCAGCCCGACCACGCCCAGCACCTTGCCGGCGAGCTCGACCCCGGTGAAGCGGCCGCGCTGCCAGGACCCGCCCTTGAGCGAGGCGTCGGCCTGCGGGATGTTCCGGGCCACGGAGAGCAGCAGGCCGATGGCCAGCTCGGCGGCGCTGACGATGTTCGAGGTCGGCGCGTTGACCACCAGCACCCCGGCCGCCGACGCGGCGGGGACGTCCACGTTGTCCAGCCCCACGCCGGCCCGGGCGACCACCCGGAGCCGGGGCGCGGCGGCGATCGCCTCGGCGTCGATCCGCGTGGCGCTGCGCACCAGCACGGCGTCCGCCTCGCGCAGCGCGGCGAGCAGCGCGTCACGGTCGGTGCCGTCGCAGTGGCGCACCTCGACCTCCGGCCCGAGCGCGGCGACGGTCGCCGGGGACAGCTCCTCGGCGAGCAGCACCACGGGCCGGCGGGCGGCAGGGAGCGAGCGAACGGGAGAGCCGTTCATCCGGTTGTCCACCTCTTCTTGTCCATCGATCTTCACAGCAACGGTTTTCCAGCCGGTCCGGGGCGTGCGCCGGCGGCGGGGCGGACGGTTCGCGCCCGCCCGGCGCGCGCCGGGACCTCAACTCGCCGGGCTCCCGACTCGCCGGGAGCTCAACTCGCCGGGAGCACGTCGACGCTGCCGCCGTCGCTCCGGATGCTGACCTTGTGCGGGGAGCCCGGGTCGGTCCGGACCTTCACGTTCTGCTTCCCGCCGTCGGCGGTCGCGTCCACCGCGTACGCCGCGTCGGGCAGGTGGGCGGTGACGCTGCCGCCGGCCGACTCGATGTGCACCCGGTCCGGCGCGTCGGCGAAGGTGGCGTTCACGGTGCCGCCGTCCGCCTTCGCGGTGAACGACTTCGCGGTCAGCCCGCTCGCCAGCACCTTGCCCCCGTCGGCGGTCAGGTCCAGCGCCCCGGCCAGCCCGGTGACGCTCACGTCGCCGCCGGTGTTGCGCACCGTCGCCGCGACGTCCTTCGGCACCGTGACCCGGTAGCTCACCTGGCACACCTTGTGGCCGATGCCGCCCCCGCACTCGGAGGCCTCCAGCGCGAGCGACCCGTCGGCGGCCTTGTGCGAGACCGACGGCTTGTCACCGTCGTACCGGACGGTCTCGGTCACCTGGACGCTTCCCGCGGCGCCCGCGACCACCTCGACCAGCCCGCCGGGGCTCTTGATCCGCAGCGCCGTCACGGGGTCGCTCACCTGGTACGAATTGCTCTCGGTCGTCACCTTGCCGCCCCCGCACGCCGTGAGCAGCGCCCCCAGCGCTGCGGTGACGACGATCGGGGCGGTCACCCGGCTGCACCGGACCACGGTCCTGCGGCTGTTCGGTCGGGACGGCTGCACGGCTTCATCCTTCGCTCGCGGCGGCGGGGCTTGTCCCTGCCAGCCTTCCCGGAGCCGTCATACCGATCCCATACGGTTTCCATCGGTGGACCGGGCCCGGGGCGCGAGAGCACCACCGTGGACGGTGTGAGCAAGGTGACCCGACGCCGTGACTCAATGCCTATGGCTCCCGCGCCCGGCGGCACTACCCTGAGGGCCCGATATCGGGGATATATAGACCGCTCGGGCAGAGTCGGACATACATGCCCCATTCCCCGAAGGAGGCAGCGATGGCCAGCCGTTCCGAGCCGGGCCCGCACGACGCGCCGGACGAGTTGGCGCGCTCCGACCACGGCGGCGCCGGCACCGGGTCGGCCCGCGCCGCGCGCAACCACGAGGAGCTGCTGCGCGACCGCCGGGCGGCGCTCCGGCAGGACCAGTCCGCCGTCGGCGCGGCCGAACTCTCCCGGCACGTCCTCGACTGGGCCCGCTGTCTGGACGCCGGCGAGCGCACCCTGCGCGAGGCGCTGCGCGACGGCGCGGCCCGCCCCGACGCCGCCGGCCCCGACGCGGCCGGCCCCGGCGGGTCCGAGGTGCCGGTGGCCGACGCCCGGGCGCTAGGCCGGGCAGCCGCCCTGCTCGGGGCCGCCGAGGCCGCCGCCGTCCTGGCGGCCCGCAGCGCCCACACCCTGACCGCCGAGTCGAGCGTCACCACCACCATGGTCTCCGCGCTCGTCCCGGCGCTGGTCGCCGAGTCGACGGCCGGGCTGGGCCGCCCGGTGGCCGAGCGGACGCCGGACAGCGAGCGGTTGCGCGGCGCTGTCGTCGCCCAATTCCCTTGGCTTGTACACGCGTTCGCGGCGGAGGAGGCGGACGAGGCCGGGCTGGCCGAGGCCGTCCGACTGGGCGAGCCGCTGGTCGAGGTGGACCCTTCCAGGCTGAACTCCCTCTCCCGGGGCGGCTGCAGCCCCATCCAGGCCCTCCCCCGGCTGGTCGCCGGCCCCGCACTGGGCACCGCACCGGCGGAGGTGCAGGATCTGGCCAAGTCCGTCCTGGCCGTCGGCGACGAACTGCACCGACGGATGGCCGAGGTGCCGGACGAGCCGCGCTCCACCGCGACCGACCGTCAACTGGCCGCCGCCTACGAGACCCTGTACGCCGCCGCGGCGTGCCTCGGTCTCTGGGCGGCCGGCGCGGCGGTCGGGGAGCTGTGGCTGCGCGCCGCCCTGCGCGCCCTCCTCGTCCGGCTCCACCGCCTCCTCGGCGAGGAGCCCCCGGCCCTCGCCCCCCAGCCGGCCGAGGAGCTGCTGGCCGCCGGCCTCACCGCCGAGGGCCCGCTGCTCCCGTTCTGACGCCGCGGCCTCCCGCCGCCCCTTCCGCTGCCGGGCCGCCGGCGCACCGGACGCGCGAAGGGGCGTGGGGAACGGATCGAACCGTTCCCCACGCCCCTCGGCACCGCCCGCCGCGATCTCCCGTGTCGCGCCGGACGTCAGTTCACGAGCTGGTGCGGCATGGCCGTCCGCACCTCACCGCTCAGGATCGCCTCGTACGTCCGCGCCAGCAGCCGCCCGGGCTCCACCCCCAGCTCGTCCGCGAGGATCCGCCGCCCGTCCAGGTAGAGCGACATCGCCTCGGCCTGCCGCTCGGAGCGGTACAGCGCCGTCATGAGCAGCGCCCGGAAGCGCTCCCGCATCGGGTGCTGCGACACCAGCCCGGTCAGCTCGGAGATCAGCTGCCGGTGCCGGCCGAGGATCAGGTCGACCTCGATCCGCGCCTCCAGCGCCTCCAACCGGGCCTCCTCCAGCTGCGGCCGCTCCGCCTGCGCCAGGTGGTCCGTCACATCGGCCAGCGCCTCGCCGTGCCAGCACCCCAGCGCCTCCCGCAACCGCTCGGCGGCCGCCTCGAACCGCTGCTCCCGCAGCGCGTTCAACCCGCCCTGCGAGAGCTCCGCGAACCGGCCCAGATCACTGGGCACCCGTTCGGCCAGGAGTCTGTACCCCGAGCGGATCCGTACCAGCGCCACCTCCGACCCGACCCGCCGCCTGATCCGCGACGCGTACGTGTGGATCTGCGCACCCGCCGTCCCGGGCGGGTTCGTGTCCCAGAGCATCCGCCCCAGGTGCTCGTCCGACACCGCCCGCCCGCCGGCCAGGACCAGCGCCGCGAACATCGTCCGCTGCTTGGTGCCGCTCAGCGAGTCCTCCCGGCCGTCGGCCAGGATGTGGACCGGACCGAGAATCCGGAACTCCATGCTGTCGTCCTCTCGCCTTCGGTGCGGTGCCCGTCTTCTGAGACCGCTGACCCAAGCGACGGTAGGAGAAGCCCTCATCACCCCGTTATCGCCCCGATATCGCCCACCCCGAACACAAAGAAGCCCAGGTCAGAACGAATCTGACCTGGGCTTCCCGAACCGAGCCGCCTGCGGGATTCGAACCCGCGACCTACGCATTACGAGTGCGTTGCTCTGGCCAACTGAGCTAAGGCGGCACCGTTGCCGTGTGTGGTGGCAACGCGGGCCAGTCTACACAGGTTCGCGGGTGATCCGTACCGGGTCGGCCCCGGGGCGGATCAGGCGGAGGAGACGGCGAGCTTGGCGGCGAAGCCGGCGAAGAGGACGGCGACGCCGCTGGTGAGGGTGGCCGAGAGGCGCTTGCGGCGGCGGAAGGCGGTGGCGAGGGTGGTGCCGGCGAAGATCAGCAGGGAGAGGTAGAGCAGGCTGAAGGTCTGCAGGATGCCGCCGAGGAGGGCGAAGGACAGGACGGGCTGCCCGTAGGACGGGTCGACGAACTGGGTGAAGAAGGAGAGCAGGAAGAGGATGGCCTTCGGGTTGAGGAGGCTGACCACCAGGGCGCGGCGGAAGGGGTTCTCGGCGGACTCGGGGGCCGGCTCGGCGGCGGGGTCGGCCGCGGCCCGGCGCTCCTGCCAGAGCTGCCGGGCGGAGCGGAGCATGCCGTAGCCGATCCAGAGCAGGTAGGCGGCGCCGCCGAACTTGACCACCGCGAAGACGGCCGGGTTGGCCTTCAGCAGGGAGGCCGCGCCCAGCGAGGTGAGGCTGATCAGGGTGAGGTCGCCGACGAAGACGCCGGCGGCGGCCCGGTACCCGGTCCGGATGCCCTTGCGGGCCGCGACGGACAGCACGTACAGGGAGTTGGGGCCGGGCAGCAGGATGATGACGAGGGCGCCGAGGACGTACGTCGCCAGGTCGTTGACTCCGAGCACGGTGCGCTCCGGTTGGGGGGAAGGGCGGTGAGGGGGCGCTCATCGTAACGTCGTACCGGCAATCGATTGAAGCCAGAACCACCTCCCGCGGACGTGAGAACCGCCTCCCGCCCGCGACCCCGCCGCCCCCCTACCGGTCGCAGCGCTTGCCCTGCTCAGGGGCCTCCCCGGTCAGCAGGAAGCGGTTCACCGCGCCGTCCACGCAGGCGCTGTGCCGGCCGTACGCGGTGTGGCCGTCCCCGTCGAAGGTGAGCAGCCGGCCGGACTCCAGCTGCCCGGCCAGCGACCGGGCCCAGGCGTACGGGGTGGCCGGGTCGCGGGTGGTGCCGACGACGAGGATCGGGGCGGCGCCGGCCGCCCGGATGGTGTGCGCGGCCCCGGTGGCCCGCACCGGCCAGTAGGCGCAGGTCAGCGCCATCCAGGCCATGTCGCGCCCGAAGTGCGGCGAGACCCGCTCGAAGTCCGGCACCGCCCGCTGGACGTCCTCCGGTCCGCGGAACGGCGCGGGCAGGTCGAGGCAGTTCACCGCGGTGTTGGCGAACATCAGATTGGGGTACGAGCCGTCCGCCTCGCGCCCGTAGTACGCGTCGGACAGCCTCAGCAGTCCGGTGCCGTCGCCGGCCTTGGCGTCGCTGAGCGCGGTGCGCAGCTTGGGCCAGAGGAAGTCCGCGTACATGGCCTCGATGACGCCGGTGGTCGCCTGGGACTCGGTGAGCCGGCGGCCCTTGTCGCCGGTGGGCAGCGCGGCGGTCTGGACGGTCGCGAACAGGGCGGTGAGCTGCTCGCCGACCTGCTGCTCGGTCCGGCCGAGCGGACAGTCCTCGCGCTTGGCGCAGTCCTTGGCGAACGCGGCCCAGGCGGTCTCGAAGCCGCCGGCCTGGGTGCGGTTGCCGGTGACCGAGTCGAGCGCCGGGTCCATCGCGCCGTCCAGCACCAGTCGGCCGACCCGGCCCGGGAAGAGCCCGGCGTAGGTGGCGCCGAGGAAGGTGCCGTAGGACTTGCCGACGAAGTTCAGCCGCTCGTCGCCCAGCAGGGCGCGCAGCACGTCCATGTCGCGGGCGGCCTCGACGGTGCTGAGGTGGCCGAGCGCCGCCCCGGCCCGGCGGTGGCAGCCCTCGGCGAACTCCTTGTCGGCGGCGACCAGCGCGTCGATGCCCTGCTGGTCACCGGGGGTGAGGTCGACCGCGGTGAAGGCGTCCATCCGGTCCCCGCTCAGACAGCTGACCGGGCTGCTGCGTCCCACCCCGCGCGGGTCCAGGCCGACCAGGTCGTAGGCGGCGCGCACCCCGCGGTCGTACGTCCGGGCCGCGGACTCCAGGTACTCCACCGCCGAACCGCCCGGCCCGCCCGGGTTGAGCAGCAGCGAACCGAGCCGCTGCCCCGGCGGGCCCGCACCGGCACCCGCACCGGCGCCGGCCGGACCGGCGTCGGCCACCGAACCCGCGTCGGCCACCGGACCCGCACCGGTCGCGCCCGCCGCCGCGGGTTCGGCCGGCGCGCGGGCGGCCGACAGGGTGAGCTCGCCCTCCCCCGGGCGGTCGTAGTCCAGCGGCACCCGGAACGTCGTGCACTCGAACCCTCCGTCGCACGGCTGCCAGGCCAACCGCTGCGCGTAGTACGACGCGAGCGCGCCCGGAACGGCGACGGGCAGCGGCTCCAGCGGGGTGACCCCCGCGGCGCCCGGAGCCGCGGCCGCCCCGGAGCCGGCCGCCCCGGCCGAGTCGGAGGAGGCCGCGCCCGGCGCCCCGGCCTGCCCGGGTCCGCAGCCGCCCGCCAGCAACCCGATGACCAGCACCGCGGCCGACACCCGCGCCGCCGCTGCCGTGACCCGCACCCGCCCGAAGGCCCTCATCCGGTTGCTCTCCTCGGAGGATGGAAGGAAGGAACGAAAAGGTAGGAACGCGAACGCCATGACGCAGTGACGTGATGACGCAGTGACGCGATGACGCGGTGACGCGGTGACGCGGTGAACGCCGGGACCGGGGGAAACGCCGCTGCCCGGTACCCACCCTGGGGCACCGGGCAGCGTAGCGCCCGCTCGGCCGACGCTCAGGACGCCTTGGCCAGCGCCTCGGCCAGGAACTGCGCCGCCTGCCGGACCAGCCGCAGCCGCTCCCGGTCGGGGGTGTAGTCCTGCACGTTGTCCGAGATCCGCACGTCCGCCTTGGCCGCCGGTCCCGGGCCGGCCTTGAGCGAGGCCTGGAGCTTGCGGGCCGCGTCCAGCCCGGCGGCGTCGGCCTTGGCGGCGGCCAGCAGCAGCTTGGCCGCGCTGCCGGTCGGGGCCTCGGCGCCGGTCTGGGTGAGCGCCGCCGCGTCGTACCGGCCGGAGACCGCCGCGGCCGCGCCGTACAGGTCGGGGCGGGCCAGCCCGGCGGCAGCGGCGCAGGGCGCACCGCCCTCGACCCCGAGGGCGCCCCAGGAGGACGGCGAGGGCGGCAGGGTCCGGAAGGAGGCCGCGATGGTGGTGCGCAGGGTCGCGTCGTCGGCGACGGCGGCCGGGGCGGCGGCGACCAGCTCGCAGGGGTGCGCGGTGCCGTTCGGCGCCTCGGGCGCGACCAGGATGAAGGGACGGGACTTGCCGCTCTGCAGCGCCGACCCGATGCCCTCGAAGACGTCCGGGACCTCCGCGTCGGCGGTCTTGCGCGGCGCGGCCGCGTGCATCACCACGACCGGGAAGCGCGCGTTGGGCTCCTTGGCGTACTGCGGCGGCAGCCAGACCCGGACGTTGCGCGGGCGCCCGTCGGGACCGAGCACCGCGGACTGGAGCAGCTCTCCGCCGCCGGGGTGGCCGACGCTGTCGAAGCGGCTGACCACGGCGGGGGGCGTGGTGGCGGCAGCGGCGGCCGGCTCGGCGGCCGCGGGCGGCACCGCCTGCTGCCGGGCCGCCGCCCCGGCGGCCGTACCCGCTCCCGCGCCGGCCCCGTCGCCCGCGCCCGCCGCGTCCACGACCGGCTCCGCCCGCTCCGGCTGCCGGTCGCCCCGGCTCAGGCCGCCGAAGGCACCGAGCGCCGTGAGCAGCGTCAACCCGGTGACGCAGATCCCGCAGAGCATCGCCCCGGCCGCCCGCAGCAGCATCGGCCACCGGTCTCCGGCCAGCTCGTAGGTCTCGGCGGCGCGCAGGTCACGCCACCGCTGGAGGGCACCGCGGGCCAGCCAGACCCCGCCGAGGGCGGCGGCCAGCAGGGGGATGACGAGGAGCGAACGAACCATGCGACGACGCACCGCCTCGGGAGGAGGGCCGGCGCCGGACCGGACCCGGCGCGTACGGGGACGACCGGCCCGGCTCCGGGCGCAGTCGGCCCCCAGCGTGCACAACCGGCGGACGGTCACACGCGGGTGTGCCCGGCGCGTACCGCTCGTTCACTCGAAGGTGGGACAGCACATCGGGGCCGGGAGGCGTAGGGCGGGCGTACGACCGTCATCCGGCGGGGGCGGGCGCACGACCGTCACCCGGCGGAGGCGGCCCGACGCCACCCGGGCGGCTCAGCCCGCGCGCAGCGCCACCGTCATCGCCTCGACCGCGAGCAACGGGTCCACGTTGCGGTCCAGCGCCTGGCGGCAGGCCAGCACCGCCTCGATCCGGCGCAGCGTGCCCTCCGCCGGGCCGGCCTGGGCGACCCGGTTCAGCGCCGGCCGCTGGTCCTCGTTGGCGAGCGCGCCGGTCGAGCCGAGCTGGATCGCGAGTACGTCCCGGTAGAAGCCGAGCAGGTCGAGCAGGGCGACGCCGAGGGTCTCCCGACGGGTGCGGGTGGCGCGGCTCTTCTGCCGCTTCTCCAGCTCCTTGACCGCCCCGGCCATGCCGCGCGGCGCCTTGCCGCCCTCGGACGCGCCGTAGGCGGCCTTGAGGTCGTCGGTCTCCTTGGCGTCCTGGGTCTCGGCGAGCGCCTCGGCGTCGGCCTTGGCGGTGTCGACCAGGCGCTGGGCGGCGGCCAGGCAGCCGCCGATGTCGCCGACCTCCAGCGGGATCCGCAGCACCTCCGCCCGACGGCTGCGGGCCTGCTCGTCGACGGCGAGGCGGCGCGAGCGCTCGATGTCGCCCTGCCCGGCGAGCGCGGCGAGCCGGGCGGTCTCCGGGTCCACGCCGTCGCGGCGGACCAGCTGGTCGGCGACCGCCTCGGCGGCGGGGGTGCGCAGCACCAGGAGGCGGCAGCGCGAGCGGATGGTCGGCAGCACGTCCTGGACGGAGGGCGCGCAGAGCAGCCACACGGTGCGCGGGGAGGGCTCCTCGACGCCCTTGAGCAGCGCGTTCGCGGCGGCCTCGGTGAGCCGGTGGGCGGCGTCCACGAGGATCACCGACCAGCGGCCGCCGGTCGGGTAGCTGGAGGCGCGCAGCACCAGGTCCCGCATGTCGCCGACACCGATCGACAGGCCGTCGGTCCGGACGTACTTCACGTCGGCGTGGCTGCCGGCCAGCACGGTGTGGCAGCCGTCGCAGAACCCGCAGCCGGGCGTGCCGCCCAGCGCGAGGTCGGGGCTGGTGCACTGGAGGGCGGCGGCGAAGGAGCGCGCCGCGGTGACCTGCCCGGCCCCGGGCGGCCCGGTGAACAGCCAGGCGTGCGTCATCAGGGAGGCGTTCCCGCCCTGGTCCGGGGCCGCCCCGCGACCGGCCTCGACCGTCGCCCCGGCCGCCCGGGCGGCCGCGGTCAGCTGCTCGACCACCCGCTCCTGGCCCACCAGGTCGTCCCAGACGGCCACTGCTGCTCCCAAGCTCCGTACGGCAGCGCCCGCAGCGCCTCTTCCCCGCCGTCGAGCATACGTCTCCACCCCGACACCCATTGCTCCGTCCGGGTCACGGCGGACGGCGGCGGGAGGGTGGAGGCACCCGTGTGACGGCCACAGCACGGCGGCGCCGCCGGGGATCCACCCCGACGGCGCCGCCCGCCCCGTGTCCGGTCAGCCCCGGCGGCCCCAGCGACGGCCCTTGCCCTTGCCTTCGCCCTTGCCGCCCTCACCCGGGTCCGCACCGCTCTGCGGGGCGCCCTGCGACGGGCCGCCCTGCACCGGGCCGCCGTGCTCCCAGCGCGCCCACTCGTCGTGCGAGCCGAGCAGGGTGTCGGTGAGGCTCGGAAGATCGTCCATCGGCGTCTCCTCGGCCCACTCCGGCCGCGGCCGCTCGACGGTCGGCTGCGCCTGCGCCTCGGCATGCTGCTCCGGCCGGGCCTGCTGCTGCCCGGCCTGCGGCCGCTGCCGCGGGTGCGGCTGCGGGTGCGGCTGCGGGTGCGGCTGCGGCTGCGGCTGCGGCTGCACCGGGGGCTGCTGCCGCGGCTGAGCCGTCGGCGCCCCGCCGACCACCGGCAGCTCGCGCGTGCCGTCCACCGGGCGGCCCGACTCGACCCGGGGCAGCACCTCGGTCCGGTCGGCCTCCGCCGGGACCTTCGGCAGCACGGCGGTCTCGTCCACCGCCGACGCGGGCACCACCGGCAGCTTGGCGGTCTCGTCCACCGCGCCCGCGGCCCCGGCCGCCTCGCGCGCCTCCGCGGTCCCCGCCGCCCGGGCGGCGGACTGCCGGTCGCGCAGCGACAACTCGCGGGTCGCCTCGTCCCCGAGCCCCTCCGCCGAATCCCGCGGAGCGTCCTGCCCTGGCGATGCCTGAGCCGACGGGCCCTGCCCAGCCGTGCCCTGCCCAGGAGCGCCCTTCGGGGTCTCCCGGACCGCCCGCAGCTCCGTGGTCACGTCGTCCCCGGCCGCCGGTCGCCCGCCGGCCCGGTCCGCCGCCGTCTCGGCCGCCGCAGCCGCGGCCGCCAGCGCGGCGGCCTGCGCCAGCCGGGCCTCCTCGGCCCGCTGCAGCGCCTCCTCCGCCCGGCGGCGCTGCTCCTCGCGGGCGAGCTCGCGCTGCCGCTGCAGCTCCGCCTGGGCGGCCGCCTCGTCGGCGATCCGCTTGCGCTCGGCGGCCTCGGCCGCCAGCCGCGCCTCCTCGGCGGCGCGCAGCTCGGCCTCCTCGGCGGCGCGGCGCTCGGCCTCTTCCGCCGCCCGGCGGCGGGCCTCCTCCTCGGCCTTGCGCCGGGCCTCGGCGGCGGCCCGCTCGGCCTCCTCCTTGGCCAGCCGCTCCTTCTCCGCCTGCTCGGCGCGCAGCTGCGCCAGCAGCTCCTGCCGCTTGCGCTCGGCGGCCTCCTCCTCGGCCCTCTTGCGGGCCTCCTCGGCGGCGCGGCGCTCGGCCTCCTCGCGGGCGAGGCGCTCCTGCTCGGCGCGGGCGGCCTTCTCCTGCTCGGAGAGCGGCAGCTCGCGGTCGAGCCGGTGCCGGATGGCGGTGGTGACGAAGCCGGGGGCCTGGCTGCCGTCGACGACCAGGTAGCGCGCCGGGTCGGCGGCCGCGAGGGCGAGGAAGCCGGCCCGGACCCGCTGGTGGAACTCGGTGGGCTCGGACTCCAGCCGGTCCAGCGCCTCGGTGAACCGCTCCCGCGCCCGGGTGGGGTCGACGTCCAGGACGACGGTCAGGTCGGGCAGCAGTCCGCCGGTGGCCCAGCGGGAGATCCGGGCGACCTCGGTCGCGGCCAGGTCGCGTCCGGCGCCCTGGTAGGCGATGGAGGAGTCCATGTACCGGTCGGTGATCACCACGGCGCCGCGGGCGAGGGCCGGACGGATGACGTTCTCGACGTGCTCGGCGCGGTCGGCGGCGTAGATCAGCGCCTCGGCGCGGTGCGACAGGCCGGTGTTGCCGACGTCCAGGACGAGACCGCGCAGCCGCTGGCCGACCGGGCTGCCGCCGGGCTCGCGGGTGAGCACGACCTCGTGCCCCTTGCCGCGGATCCACTCGGCGAGCGCCTGGGCCTGGGTGGACTTGCCGGCGCCGTCGCCGCCCTCCAGGGCGATGAAGAAGCCGGTGCCCGCGCCCCGGTGCGGCACCGGGCCGGCGGCGCCGCGCACCGCGTCCACCAGGTCCCGGCCGAACGGCACCGTGCCGCGGCGGTCGTCGGTGCGCAGCAGCACGACGGCGGCGAGCACCAGCGTGAGCAGCCCCGCGGTGGCGACGGCCAGCGCCGCGCCGCCGTGGATGAAGGTGAAGGAGCCGGGCTCGACGGTGCCGTACTCGACGTCCCCGTAGGCGGCGGCGATCAGCGGGACGACGACCAGCGCGGCGGCGACCACGGTCCGCAGCACCGCGAACAGGTGCTCGGTGACCTTCGGCAGCCGGGCCTCCTCGACCTCCTGGCCGAGCAGGGTCCGGCCGGTCGAGATGACGATCCCGGCGGCCAGCGCGGCCAGCACGGTGAGCAGCAGGACGAGGACGTAGTCCAGCACCAGCCCGGCCAGGATCAGCGCGACGCCCTCGGTGAGCAGCGCCAGCGCCAGCAGCCGGCGGCGGGAGAGCGAGGGCAGGGTGGCCCGGGTGAGCCTGGCGCCGAGGGCGGGGGTCCCGGTGGCGGCGAGCACGATCAGGCCGTAGCCGATCGGCCCGGCCCGGTGCTCGACGGCGGTGAGCAGCGCGAGCGCGGCGACGCCCGCCATCGAGGCGAAGCCGGCCGCGACGGCGAAGGTGAAGTAGGGGGCGCTGCCGGTGCGGCCCTTGCCGAGGGCGGGCCCGGGGGTCGCGTCGGTCGGGGCGCGCAGGCCCTGCAGCGGGGAGACCGGGGCGACGGCCACCGGGCCGCCGGGCAGCTGCTGGAGGTAGCCGCGGGTCGCCGAGGCGGCGAACAGCCCGGCCGCGCCGAGGGCCGCGAAGGTGAGCTGGTGGGCGCGCAGCCAGTTCGAGCCGCTCGCCGCGCCGATGTTGTTGAGCAGCGTGAAGCCGACCAGGCCGACGGCCGCCAGCGGCAGGGTGACCCAGCCCGTGAAGCGGTCGATGACCCGGACGGTCTCCAGGTTGGCCGCGGCGGGCCGCTGCTCGGCGGCCGGGGCGTAGGGGTTCGCGGGCGGCAGCAGACCGGGGACGGCGGCGGCCTTGGCGATCCCCCAGACCCGCTCGGCGGCACCGGTGACGAACACGGTGGCGAGCAGGACGTAGGTCGCGGCACCGGAGGGCTTCGAGCCGGAGCCCAGCCAGACGCTCCACCAGGGTGCGAGGCCGATCAGCAGGACGCGCAGCACGTCGGCGCCGAACATCGTCCAGCGCCGGTCCAGCGTGCCCGCGACCAGCCGGTGCACCGGGCCGAGGAGCGCCACGCCGACCAGGCCGGTGGCCACCACCCGGACGGCGAGGACCGCGGCGACGGCGAAGGCGAGACTGCGCGGCAGGTCGCCGAACCGGCCGCCCTGGGCGGCGGCGATCACGGTGAGCGCGAGCAGCACCAGCAGGCCGAGCCGGTCGGCGGCGCCGCCGATCAGCTGGGTGGTCCACAGCCGCCGGTACGCACGTGTCCGCAGCAGCGCCCGGGCCCGGTCCGCCGGGGTCCCGGCGGGCGCGACCTCGGGCAGGTCGGGCATGGCGGCTCTGGCGGCCGGGGCGGCGCTGGGGGTGGGCTGCTCCTCGCTCGTCATACGGTCAGCGTAGCGGTCGGGCCATGGCCGGATTGTGGCGAACGGGGTTCCGGATCCGGCTCATCACCGGGTTGTGACGTTCCCCGCACAGATCCGCGCGCGGATCCCCGCACGCCTCCCCGCGCCGCCCCCAGCGCAGGCCGGGACCCGCCGCCGATCCCACCCCGGCCACCCCCGGCCACCCCCGGCCACCCCCGGCCGCCCCCGACGGCCCCCGGCCGCCCCCGGAGGAACCGCGGGCCCGCACCCCCTCGGGAGTGCGGGCCCGCTGCCACCGTCGGAGGATCAGCCCTCGTCGGTGGCCGTGGTCTTGCTCGCGGCCGTCTTCTTGGCCGCCGTCTTCTTCGCCGCCGCCGTCTTGGTGGTGGTCTTCTTGGCGGCGGTCTTCTTCGCGGCCGCGGTCTTGGTCGCCGCCGACTTGGTCGCCGTCGCCTTCTTGGCCGCCGTCTTCTTCGCCGGGGCCTTCTTCGCCGCCTTCTTCACCGGCCCGCGCGCCCGCTTCTCGGCGAGCAGCTCGTAGCCGCGCTCCGGCGTGATGGTCTCGACGTCGTCGTCCTTGCGGAGCGTCGCGTTGGTCTCGCCGTCGGTCACGTACGGGCCGAATCGGCCGTCCTTGACCACCACCGGACGCTCGCTGACCGGGTCGGTGCCCAGCTCCTTGAGCGGCGGGGCGGCGGCGGCCCGGCCGCGCTGCTTGGGCTGGGCGTAGATCGCCAGCGCCTCGTCGAGGGTGATCGTGAAGAGCTGGTCCTCGCTGGTGAGCGAGCGGGAGTCGGTGCCGCGCTTGAGGTACGGGCCGTAGCGGCCGTTCTGCGCGGTGATCTCGGCGCCCTCGGGGTCCGTGCCGACCACGCGCGGCAGCGAGAGCAGCCGCAGCGCGTCCTCCAGGGTGACGGTGTCCAGCGACATCGTCTTGAACAGCGAGGCGGTGCGCGGCTTCACCGCGTTCTTGCCGGTCTTGGGCGTGCCCTCGGGCAGGATCTCGGTCACGTACGGGCCGTAGCGCCCGTCCTTGGCCACCAGCATGTTGCCGCTGACCGGGTCCGGCCCGAGCTCGAAGTCGCCGCTGGGCTTGGCCAGCAGTTCCTCGGCCAGCTCGACGGTGAGCTCGTCCGGCGGCAGGTCGTCCGGGATGTCGGCGCGCCGGCCGGGCTCTCCCTCGACGGCGGAGGCGCGCTCGACGTACGGGCCGTAGCGGCCGACCCGCAGGGTGAGGTCGTCGCTGATCCGGAACGAGCTGATCTCCCGGGCGTCGATCGCGCCGAGGTCGGTGACCAGTTCCTTCAGGCCGCCCAGGTGGTCGCCGTCGCCGTTGCCGGCCTCGGCGGCGCCGCCGGTGGCGTGGCCCTCGCCCTCGCCGAAGTAGAAGCGCTTCAGCCACGGCACGGACTGCGCCTCACCGGCGGCGATCCGGTCGAGGTCGTCCTCCATCTTGGCGGTGAAGTCGTAGTCGACCAGCCGGCCGAAGTGCTTCTCCAGCAGGTTGACCACGGCGAAGGAGAGGAAGGAGGGGACGAGCGCCGTCCCCTTCTTGAACACGTACCGGCGCTGGATGATCGTGTCGATGATCGACGCGTAGGTGGAGGGGCGGCCGATCTCCCGGTCCTCCAGCTCCTTGACCAGCGAGGCCTCGGTGTAGCGGGCCGGCGGCTTGGTGGCGTGGCCCTCCGGGGTGATCCGCTCGGCGGCCAGCGGGTCGCCCTGGGCGACCTGCGGCAGCCGGCGCTCGCGGTCGTCGAGCTCGGCGTTCGGGTCGTCGGCGCCCTCGACGTAGGCCTTGAGGAAGCCGTGGAAGGTGATGATCTTGCCAGAGGCGGAGAACTCGACGTCCCGGCCGTCGGCCGAGGTGCCACCGACCCGGACGGTGACGGACTGGCCGACGGCGTCCTTCATCTGGGAGGCGACGGTGCGCATCCAGATCAGCTCGTACAGCCGGAAGTCGTCGCCGGTCAGGCCGGTCTCGGCGGGGGTGCGGAAGCGGTCGCCGGAGGGGCGGACGGCCTCGTGCGCCTCCTGCGCGTTCTTGACCTTGCTGGCGTAGGTGCGCGGGGCGTCCGGCAGGTAGTCGGCGCCGTACAGCTGGGTGACCTGGGCGCGGGCGGCCGCGACCGCGGTGTCCGACAGCGTCGTGGAGTCGGTGCGCATATAGGTGATGAAGCCGTTCTCGTACAGCTTCTGGGCCACCTGCATGGTCCGTTTGGCGCCGAAGCCCAGCTTGCGGCTGGCCTCCTGCTGGAGCGTGGTGGTGCGGAACGGCGCGTACGGCGAGCGGCGGTAGGGCTTGGACTCGACGCTGCGGACGCTGAACGCGGCCTGCTCCAGGGCGGCGGCCAGCTGCCGGGCGGCCTGCTCGTCCAGGTGCAGGGTGTTGGTGCTGCCGGCCTTCAGCTGCCCGTCGGAGCCGAAGTCGCGGCCGCTGGCGATCCGCTTGCCGTCGACCGAGGCGAGCCGGGCGCCGAAGGTCTCCGGGTTGGCGGCATCGGCCGGGGTGCGGCCGGTGCCGAAGGTACCGACCAGGTCCCAGTACGAGGCGGTGCGGAAGGCCATCCGCTCGCGCTCGCGCTCGACCACCAGCCGGGTGGCCACGGACTGCACGCGGCCCGCCGACAGCTTCGGCATGACCTTCTTCCACAGCACCGGCGAGACCTCGAAGCCGTAGAGGCGGTCGAGGATGCGCCGGGTCTCCTGGGCGTCGACCAGACGCTGGTTCAGCTCGCGCGGGTTGGCCACGGCCTCCTGGATCGCGGACTTGGTGATCTCGTGGAACACCATCCGGTGCACCGGCACCTTGGGCTTGAGCACCTGCTGCAGGTGCCACGCGATGGCCTCGCCCTCGCGGTCCTCATCGGTGGCGAGGAAGAGCTCGTCGGACTCCGCGAGCAGCGACTTCAACTTGCTGACCTGGGACTTCTTGTCCGCGTTCACCACGTAGATGGGCGCGAAGTCGTGGTCGACGTCCACCCCGAGGCGGCGCACCTCGCCGGTGTACTTGTCCGGCACCTCGGCCGCGGTGCTCGGGAGGTCGCGGATGTGCCCGACGCTCGCCTCGACGATGTAGCCGGGGCCCAGGTAGCCCTTGATCGTCTTCGCCTTGGCCGGCGACTCGACAATGACGAGTCGCTGTCCGTGCGCGGTCTCGCTGCTCGGGGACACCTTCGCTCTTCTCTCCCGGTCCTTATGTGGCTGGTCGGCGCGGCAGCACGGGCTGCGCTCCGCCCGACCCCTCCACCGTCCCGGGGTCGCCGCTGCACGACACCCCACCAGCGGAGTGTGACCGTACCCCGGCCACCCTTGTCAAACGGACGGATCCCGCGTTTTCACTTGCCGGGCTCACCGACGCCACTCGAACGGTAACCCGATGACGGAGGTTCGCGCCCCGTGGAGGGCGGCCTTCGGCAGGTTCCGGAGGATGGAATGACGGATTTCAAGATCTGTCAACGGAAAATCGACGGCCCCCGCCGGAGTCCGCCGTGGCGGCCGGGGCCGTGCGCGGACCGACCGCTCAGCGGCCGACCGCGGCCAGCAGCCCGGCACCCGCCGCCAGGCAGGCCGCCCCGAGGGTGCTCCACAGCAGGTCGGTGACGGCCGGCCGGGCGATCTCCCCGGCCGCCAGGACCACCCGGCCCGGGCGCCGCGGGTCGTAGCAGATCCGCACCGACGCCCCGGGCGCGAAACGGCCCGGACGGCGCAGCGGGGTGTGCCCGCGCGGTCGGGCGAGGACCGGCCCGGCGATCCCGCACGCCCCGGCGCCGCCGACCGAGGGCGGCACCGAGAAGGAGAGCAGCGGCGCGCTGTCCAGCTGACCGTGCGCGTCGTCCTCGGCGACCACCGTGGCCACGGCCGCCACCCCGCGACGGCGCACCCGGTGGCGAAGGCGCACTTCGGCGGCGCACCAGAGCAGCAGCACGCCACCGAAGAGGGCGAGCACCAGCCCGCTCACGGTCGCCGTCGTCGTGTCCACCCCTGCCCCCGGCTCCCCAGCCCTGTCCACAGCCTGTGGACAGAGCCTCACAGCGGAGGGCCAACGGGGGGCAGCCGTTCGGAGACGGCCGGACGAACCAGGGGGTACGGGCGGGTGAACCGGGCCCGACCGGACCGCCCGGCGCCCGGGCTCCGCGGGCCCGGCACCCCGGCCGTCAGCGGACCGGCTCGATGAACCCCTGCTCGGTCAGCAGCCGCAGCGACTCCGGCACCCGGTCCCGCAGGACCACCCGGTCCTCACCGAGCAGCTGCGCGATGGCGTCCACGATGTCGCCCGCCGACAGCGTCCCGTCGCAGACGCCGACGAAGCCGGCACCCACCGTGTCCACCTTGGTGGCCCGCCGCATGCCGCGGTTGTGACGCAGGATCACGTGCTCCGGGTCCTCCGCGCCGGGCGCGCCGACCTGCTCCTGGACCACCTCGTCGGCCAGCACGTAGCGGGCGGCGAGCAGGCCCGCGTCGTCGTGCGAGCGGAGGAAGTCCTGCCGGTCGAACCAGGCCTCGATGTGCGGCCCGAGCGGCTGCTCCACCGGGTGCGGCCACTCCTCGACCCGGACGGTCGGGCGCTCGGCGCCGCTCGCCCGCAGGGTGATCCACCCCATGCCGACGCCCTCGACCCCGCCCGCCTCGAAAGCGTCCAGCCACTCGCCGTAGCGGGCCTGGTAGTCGCCGCCGGGGCCACGGTGGTCACCGCCGTCGCGCAGCCACAACTCGGCGTACTGGGCGACGTCCTGGACCTCGCGCTGGACGACCCAGGCGTCCAGGCCGGTGCCGGCGACCCAGCCGGCCAGCCGTTCCCGCCAGTCCTCGCCCTTGACGTGCTGCCAGTTGGCGAGCAGCTGGCAGTAGCCGCCGGGCTCCAGGTGGTCGGCGGCCGAGCGGACCAGGTTGCGGCACAGGTCGTCGCCGGCCATGCCGCCGTCGCGGTAGGTGAACCGGCCGGCCGGCGAGATGACGAACGGCGGGTTGGAGACGATCAGGTCGAACCTGCGCTCCCCGACCGGCTCGAAGAGGCTGCCGGCGAGCACCTCGGTGTGGTCGAACCCGGACAGTGCCAGGGTCAGTTCGGTGAAGCGCAGCGCGCGCGGGTTGAGGTCGGTGGCGGTGACGGTGCCCGCGTGCCGGGCCGCGTGCAGCGCCTGCACGCCGGAGCCCGCGCCGAGGTCCAGCGCGGCCCGGACCGGTCGGCGCACGGTGATGTTGGCGAGCGTGGTGGAGGCGCCGCCGACGCCCAGCACCAGGTCCTTGCGGTCCACCCCGTGCGCGGTCTCACCGGAGCCGATGCCGCCCGCGCCACCCACCGCGCAGCCCAGGTCGGAGACCACCCAGGCGTCCGAACCGGGCATCCCGGCGACCTCGTTGGCGTACGGCCGGACGTCGACGGTGGCGCGCACCAGGTCCCCGTCCGGGCGCAGCCAGCCGTCCGCCAGGCAGTCCTCCACCGGCAGCGCGGCGGCGGCCGCCCGGTACGGCACCGGCTGCTGCAGCAGGAACAGCCGCACCAGCGTCTCCAGCGGGCTGCCGCCGCGCGTCGCGCGCAGGGCCGGGACCACCTCGCTACGAGCCAGCGCCGAGTATCCGGCGGGCCCGAGCAGGTCCAGGCACCCGTCGGCGGTGAACGAGGCGGCGAGCAGCGCCTCGCGCAGCTTGGCGAGGCGGGTCGGGTCGAGAACGGGGCTACTGATCACCCCGCCATTGTCCCCCGCCGGTCCCCACCGCCCGCCTCCGGCCGGGCCCGCCGACCAGGAGCCTCCGGCGGGACCCGAACCGGCCTGCACGCCCCCGTCGGGCCCCGCGCGCCCGGTGGTGAACGTTCGGGCCCCCTACGGCGTGTCCGACGATTCCCGCCGGGCGCAGTGGCTCCCTCCTCCGCCTTGCGATGCACGCACCCCGACGCCGCGCGCCGATCCGACGCGATGTGCCGGACGCGTCCTACGGCGGTGCGCCGGGCCGGTCAGCTCGCGCTGGGCGCCGGGGTGGCGGGGGTGGTGCCCGGAGCGGCCGGAGTGGTGGCGCCGGCGGCCGGGTTCGCGGTGTCGGTCGCGCCGGGCGCGGGGGTGGTGGCGGGGGCACCCGGGGTGCCCGTCGCGCCGGCGGGCGCCGGGGCTCCGCTCGCGCCGGGGGTCGCGCCCCCGGTCGCGCCTCCGCTCGGGGCGGTGGTCGGGGCGGCGGCCGGGGCGGAGGCCGGCGAGGGCTTGCAGCCCTCCTGCTTGGCCATCGCGGCTCCGAGGTCGCCGTGCTGCAGCTTGCTCTGCGCCTGGGTGGAGAGCGAGGACAGCTGCTGCAGCTGGTCCCCGACGCTGCGCAGCGCGTCGGCGAACTTCGACTGGTCGGTGGTGGGCAGCGCGTCCAGCTTCTTCTGGACCTCCTGGTAGCCGTCGGCCGCCTTCTTCAGCTCGTCGACGGTGTCCTTCTGCAGGGCCGCGCCGTCCTTCACCTTGGGCGCACCGGCCGCGTCGATGGCGGTCGCGATGTCCTGGTTGGTCTTGACCAGCCGTCCGATGTCCGTGGAGAGCCGCTTCTGCAGGTCGGCCGGGGTCTCGCCGGTCTTCACCTGGGCGGTGTCGGCGAGCGCGGTCTGGGCCTGGGCGATCGGGTCCTTGGCCGCGCCGCAGACGCTCGACGCCCAGGACTCCAGCTGCTTGCTGTTGTCGTCGCCGCCGCAGCCGACGGCGCCGAACGCCAGCAGCACGCCGAGGGCGGGTACGGCCAGCAGTCGCTTGTTCACCGGGAGGAGCCTTTCGGTTCGGTCGTCATCGGTCGTCGAACCTACACGGCCGTCGTCCGCCCGACGGTTCCCGGATCCCGCCTCCGGCCTCCGGCCCGCACCCGGCTCCCGCCGCGCCCGCCCACCCGGCCCCGGGCCCGTCCCGGCGCCGGCTCAGGCCCGCTCGACCCGGATCGGATCGCCCGGCCGGACGGTGCGCAGCACCCCGGCGTCCCCGTCCAGCGCGCCCAGGATGTTGCAGGGGCCGGCCAGCCGGCACTCGCCGTCACGCGAGATCGGCGTCGGCCCGTACGGCAGCGCGAGGCTGTCGCCGTCGGTCCAGAAGGCGACCGTGCCCGGCTCGACGACCTGTCGGGCGCCGTCCTCGCGCGGCACGCTGACGGGCGTGCCGAAGTAGACCTCCTCGCCCCAGGTGCTCGCCGACGAGCTGATCGGCAGCTCCGCCCAGAGCGCCTCGGTGGTGGGAGTGGTGGTCAGCGTGGCGGTCGCCTGCCCGGCCGGCCACAGAATGCGAATCCGCATGGACTTCCTCTTCCGCGACGGGATCCGATCAGCGATCGGACCCGGTCGTGCCGGAAGCAGCGAACCGCCACGCTCAACAGTTTGTCAACGCGCGCCCGAGGGGCGGACCTGCCGCCCGCACCGAATCACCCGGCGGGGTCCTCAAACCGCGACGGAGGCGACGGAAACCGGCCAGCTCATCCGGATCAGGCCACCACCCGTACCGTCGGTGACCTCCAGGTCCTCGACCAGGCCGGTGATCACGGCGAGCCCCAGGGTGTCCTCCTCCGGCTCGCCGCCCTCGGCGGCGCCCGAGGCCGGGACGGCGGCAGGGCCGGCCTCGTCCTCGACCTCGATGAGGAAACGCTTCTCCTGATCGGTCAGCGCGACCCGGACCGTGCCGCCGATGCCGCCCCGCTGGTGCAGGCCGACCGCGCGCGAGCACGCCTCACCGACCGCGAGCCGTACCTCGTCGAGCACCGACTCGTCGACCCCGGCCCGTCTGGCGACGGCCGCGGCGACCAACCGGGCCGTCCGCACGTGCTCGGGAAGCGCGCTGAATCGAAGTTCGACGGTTGCCATCTCTCCCCCTCGGGGTGCTCCGACCGGGGCCGGACGTACGGCCCCTGCGGGCCGGTGGACCGGCCAGAGGCGCCCGGGACGCGCCGGGCCGCGCGGGCTCCGGGCACCCCGGACGCGAGGAACGGGGCGGGGCCGGCCACGGGGGCCGGCCCGGCCGCGTCAGTCGGTCGCCTGGACCGCGTCGTCCACCGAGGTGTGAATCGGGAAGACCTTGGTCAGGCCGGTGATGCGGAAGATCTTCAGGATGCGCTCCTGGTTGCAGACGAGGCGCAGCGAGCCCTCGTGGGCGCGCACCCGCTTCAGACCGCCCACCAGCACACCCAGGCCGGTCGAGTCGAGGAAGTCGACGCCTTCCATGTCGACGACGAGGTGGTACTTGCCGTCGTTGACGAGCTCGACCAGCTGCTCCCGCAGCTTCGGGGCGGTGTACACATCGATCTCGCCGCCAACCTCGACGACCGTGCGATCGCCGACTGAACGGGTCGACAGGGACAGGTCCACGGAACCTCCAGCACCTTGCCTTGCTACGTCATGTGCGATCCTCGGCCGGACGGCCGCCACCGCATGGTCGCGAGCCCGGACGCGCCCAGCCAACGCGTGGCAAGCCTCAGCGCTGCGACCCACGGCCGTACGGCCGTCACGGCCACATTCAACCACCTGCGACCATGCCCGCACGATGGCTTACGACGATTCTCCGTCACGCCGGTGACACACTGGGTCCTCATGCCGCCCCGACACAGCCCGCCCGAGGCACTGCTCACGACTCTGACCACTGCTCGGGGGCGGTCCGACCGGCTCACCCATACGGAGCACCTTCCCGCCCGACCTGCGCGTTATTCACCGTGGCCCGGATCGATCCGTCCGGAGATCGTCGCGGCGGCCCGCGAGGTCGGGGTGGAACAGCCCTGGACGCACCAGGCAGAAGCGATGAACCTGGCCAAAAGCGGTCAGACCGTGGTGATCGCCACAGGCACCGCCTCGGGCAAGTCGCTGGGGTACCTGGCGCCGGTGCTCAGCGACCTGCTGGACGGCACCGAGGCCCGCAACGGCCGCGGCGCCACCGCGCTCTACCTGGCGCCGACCAAGGCCCTCGCCGCCGACCAGCGCCGCCGGGCCGCCGAACTCGCCCCGCCGAGGGTCCGCGCCGCCCTGTACGACGGCGACACCCCGCCCGAGGAACGCGAGTGGGTCCGCCAGTACGCGTCCTACGTGCTCACCAACCCCGACATGCTGCACCGGGGCATCCTGCCCGGCCACGCCCGCTGGTCCTCCTTCCTCAAGGCCTTGCGCTACGTGGTCGTCGACGAGTGCCACAGCTACCGGGGCGTGTTCGGCTCGCACGTCGCCCAGGTGCTGCGCCGGCTGCGCCGCGTCTGCGCCCGTTACGGTTCGTCACCCGCCTTCCTGCTGGCCTCCGCCACCACGGCCGACCCGGCCGCGACCGCCGAGCGCCTCACCGGCCTGCCGTCGGTGGCCGTCACCGAGGACGCCTCGCCGCGCGGCCCGATGGTCTTCGGCCTCTGGGAGCCGCCGCTGACCGAGAACGTCGGCGAGCACGGCGCGCCCGTGCGCCGCACCGCCACCGCCGAGGCGGCGCACCTGCTCACCGACCTGGTCGAGCGGAAGACCCGCACCGTCGTCTTCGTCCGCTCCCGCCGCGCGGCCGAACTCGTCGCCCTCCAGACCCAGGACCAGCTCGGCCGTCCGCTCGCCGACCGGGTGGCCGCCTACCGCGGCGGCTACCTGGCCGACGAACGCCGAGCCCTGGAACGCGCCCTGCACACCGGCCGGCTGCTCGGCCTCGCCTCCACCTCCGCCCTCGAACTCGGCGTCGACGTCTCCGGCCTCGACGCCGTCCTGATGGCCGGTTACCCCGGCACCCGGGCCTCGCTCTGGCAGCAGGCGGGCCGGGCGGGCCGCGAGGCCCAGGGCGCACTGGCCGTCCTGATCGCCCGGGACGACCCGCTGGACACCTATCTGGTGCACCACCCGGAGGCGCTCTTCGCGGCGCCCGTCGAGGCCACCGTGCTCGACCCCGACAATCCGCACGTGCTCGCCCCGCACCTGTGCGCGGCCGCCGCGGAACTCCCGCTCACCGACGCCGACCTGGAGCTGTTCGGACCCTCCACCGCCCCGCTGCTGCCGGTCCTGGAACGGCGCGGCCTGCTGCGCCGGCGCGGCGACGGCTGGTACTGGACCCGCCGCGAGCGGGCGGCGGACGCCGTGGACCTGCGCGGCAGCGGCGGCAGTCCGGTGCAGATCGTCGAGGCCGACACCGGGCGGCTGCTCGGCACGGTCGACGCCGCGGCCTCGCACACCACCGTCCACACCGGGGCCGTCCACCTCCACCAGGGCCGCACCTACCTGGTCCGGGAGCTCGACCTGGAGAACTCGGTCGCCCTGGTCGAACCGGCCGATCCGCCGTACACCACCGCCGCCCGCGACATCACCTCCATCTCCGTCCTGGACACCGACACCACGGTCGACTGGGGCGAGGGCCGGCTCAGCTTCGGCTCGGTGGAGGTGGTCAACCAGGTGGTCGGCTACCTCCGGAAGCGGATCTCCACCGGGGAGATCATGGGCGAGACCAAACTCGACCTGCCGCCCCGCACCCTGCGCACCCGGGCGGTCTGGTGGACCGTCACCGAGGACCAGCTGCTGGACGCGGAGATCCCGCCCGACCAGCTGCCCGGAGCCGCCCACGCCGCCGAGCACGCCTCGATCGGCCTGCTGCCGCTGTTCGCCACCTGCGACCGGTGGGACATCGGCGGCGTCTCCGTGCCGCTGCACCCGGACACCGGACTGCCGACCGTGTTCGTCTACGACGGCCACCCGGGCGGGGCCGGCTTCGCCGAACGCGGCTTCCAGCGGGCGGTCGAGTGGCTCACGGCCACCCGCTCGGCGATCGCCTCCTGCGAGTGCGAACGCGGCTGCCCCTCCTGCGTCCAGTCGCCCAAGTGCGGCAACGGGAACGACCCGCTGGACAAGGCGGCCGCAGTCCGGCTCCTGGACGTCCTGCTGGCCGGCGCGCCGGGAGCCGCGACGACGGAGCCCGAGGCGCCGGAGACAGAGGCACCGGAGACCGAAGCGCCGGAGACCGGGGTGGCGGAGGGCCCCGGCGCGGGCCCCGGCGCGGGCCCCGACGGCGGGGCGCCCGACGGTGGGGCACCGGGCGGTTCATGAGGCCGCCCCCGTGCCGCCCGGGGCACCGTCGAGGCCGTCCTCGGCGACGGTGACCGGGGCCCGCAGCGGCCCGGCCCGCGCCCGCCCCCGCGCCGGGCCGACCGGCAGCCGTACCGGGAGCCCGGAGACCCCCACCTCGGCCACCACCTCGACGGCGTCCGCCGACCGGTCCGCCGCGCAGGACACCAGGCGGGCGCCCTGCGCGGCGGCGATCCCCGCGGCCCGGGCGCAGCCGCCGTCCGGATCCAGCAACAGCCGGTCCGCCGCCGCGAGGGCCGCGAGGTCGGCGGCGGACTCGGCGCGGTGGCGGGCGGCGACCACCGAGCCGACCGCGAGCGTCGCGGCGAACACCGCCGTACCCAGCGCCGCGAGGGCGAGCAGCCAGACCGTCGCGGACCCGGCGTCCGGCCCCCGCCCCACCGCGGCCGCCCGTCCGGTACGGACCCGGGCCACCCGCTCGGCCGCCGACCGCAGCCGCTCCACACCCGTCCGGAGGGTCCGGCGGGTCCAGCGGGTCAGGAGGGCCATCGCCCGCCACCTCTCTCCGCCGTTCCCCCCAGCACGTCCTCCCGTGCCGCCACGGCCGCCGCGCCGACCCGTACCGCGAGGAGGCCGCCGAGCCGGCCGGGCGCCGCGCACGGCGCCTCGACGTCCACCCGCACCGTGTCGGCCGCCGGTTCGACCCGGACCCGCGCACCCACCGGGGCAGCCGCGCGGGCGAGTTCGGCGGCGTCCGTGTCCCCGCGCGCGGCCGCCCTGGCCCCGACCCGGGCGGCGTCCACGCAGCGGATCTGCGCGGCCGCCGCCAGCACGCCCCAGATCAGCATCGCCGCGAGCAGGACGAGCGCGGGCAGGACCACCGCCGTCTCCGCCGTGACGAAGCCGCCGTCACCACGCCGCCCCGGCCGCCACGGGCACGCCCGGCGGGCGCGCCCCACACGATCAGGTCGCATGGAGCGCCCGTTGGAGCATGTCGGTCAGTGCGCCGGTGATGGCCTCGCTGGTCACCACCTTGTACAGCCCGGCCGCGAGGGCGCAGGCGCCCAGCGTGCCGACGGCGTACTCGGCCGTGGTCATCCCGGCGTCCGACCGGGCCCGCCCGCGGGCCACCCCGCGCACCCGGCAGGCCGCCCAGCGGCTCCTGCGCCGCCACGCCCCGAGCAGTCGCCGGAGCGGTCGCCCGTCGGCGGGCCTGAGCGCGATCACTGCGGTCATGGAACTCTCCTGTCTCTCGTGTCTCTCGGTTGTTCTCATTTCGCGTCGCCCGCGGTCACATCGCCCGGGCGAAGCCGCCGGCGAGGCCGACGACCACCGGCACGACGCCGATCAGGACGAAGGCCGGCAGGAAGCAGAGCCCGAGCGGCGCGGTGGCGAGCACCGCGGCCCGGCGGACCCTGGTGTGGGCCGCGCGGGCGGCCGCCGTCCGCTGGCCCTGGGCCAGGCCGACCAGCGGCCCGGCCGCCGGGGTGCCGCTCAGGCTCGTCCGCGCCAGGCAGCGCGCCAACGGCGCCAGCGACGGGTGCCGCTCCCCCAATCGGTTCCAGCACAGCTCCGGCGGTGCGCCGAGGGCCAGTTCGGCCCCGATCGCCACCAGCCGGGGCCCCATCGGCGCGTCCACGCTCCGGCCGACCGCCGACACCGCCTCGGAGGGCAGCGCCGCCGACCCGAGGCAGGCCGCCAACAGTTCGGCGCTCAGGGGGAGTTGGCGGGTCAGCAGCTCCTCCTCCAGAGCGGCCCGGCGGTCCGCCGGCGATCGCGCCCCGGCCGACCACCGATGGACACCCAGCGCCGCCAGCACCCCGACGACCAGCCCGGGACCTCCGCCCAGCAGCAGGGCCACCGCCAGCCCCGCGACGACGGCCGAGGCCGCCCGCCGCCGACGTTCGGCACGCCGGTCCGGCGGCGCCGCACGCCTCCGAGGAGCCCCCGGCGCGCCATGGACCCCGGCGAGGGCCTGCCGACGCCGCAGCCGCCCCCGCAGCAGCGTCCTCGTCCGCACCGCGGCGGCCGCCACGACCGGGAGTCCGGCCGCCGCCCACTCGACACCCCGCATCACCCGGCCCCCGTCCCCGCACCGAGTGCCCGCCTCCGCGACAGCCCGCAGATCCGTTCGCCCGTCCGCGGAGCGCGCGGCGGACCGCCGGGCGCTCGCCGGGGCTCGCCACGCCCCCGAGGAGCCTCCAGCGCGCCCCGGGCCGCCGACCGGACGATGCTCGCCGTCCAGAGCACGCCCAGCCCCTCCAGGAGGGCCCCGGCCACGAGACAGCCCAGCCCGGCCGGCGTGTGCAGCAGGACGGCCACCGGGCGGGCCCCCAGCGCCGCGCCGAGGAGCAGCCCGGCGCCCGGCAGCGCGGCCAGGACGGCGATCGTCGTCCGCGGCCCGGCCAGTTCCCCGGCGATCTCCTCCGCCAGGGCCCGCTCCCCGCGCAGCGCCTCCGCGACCCGGTCCAGCGCGGCGGCCAGCCCCGCCCCGCTGTCCGCGGCGACCCGCCAGCAGGCCGCGATGGCCGCCGCCCCACTGCCGCCCGGCAGTTCGGCCAGCAGGTGGAACGCGGCGGGCACGTCTCCGCCGTAACGGCCCGCCGCCAGCCGAGCCAGCGGCTCCTCGCCGAGCCCGCGCCGCCCGTCCGGATCGGCGGCGATCCGGGTCGTGACCAGGTGCAGCGCCTGCTCCGGCGTCGCCCCGCCGCGCAACTCCCCGGCCAGCCCGGCGCAGAGCTCCACCACGGCGGCTGCCCGCCGCCCGGCCCGCGCCGCCAGCCGCCGCCGCAACCGCCACCGGCGCAGCGGCAGGACGGCCAGGGCGGCCGCGAGCACCGGCACCGGTGAGGCGGCGGCCTGCCCGGCGGCCAACCCCACCGGCAGGGAGAGGAGTTCAGGCCCCAGGACCTCCGACAGTCGGCTCCGGCCCCGCACCGCGGGCCCCGGATCGGGCAGTCGGGCGGGAGGCCCGATGCCCGCGAGCACCAGCCCGGAACGCCGCCCGCCCGGCAGCCACCCCTGCAGCGTGCGCCACCCGGCGAGGGTGGCCAGGCACAGCACCACCGCCCAGCAGAGATCGAACCGACCCTGCGTCATGCCACTGACCTCCGCCGTCATCCGTCATCGCTCCTTCCCGCTCCGGCCGCCGAGCAGGGCCAGCGCGCCCGCGGCGCACCCGCCGAGCAGCAGGACGAAGGCGAGTTCCGCCGCCCGCACGTGCGCGCCCGCGAGCCCGGCCGCCACCACCACCGCGGCCCTCACGACGGCCCCGCCGGTCCGGGCTCGCGCCCGCTTCCGGACGACACCCCGCGCGCCGCCAGCAGCCCGACCAGCCGCTCCCAGCCCGCCCCGGGGACCAGGCCGCCCTCCGCCGGGAAGGCCACCGCGGGGGTGGTCACGGCCAGGCCGTCGCGGTCCCCGGACAGGGTGTGGATCTCCGCCACCCGGCGCCGCCCCGACCCCGGCTCCCGGACCAGGTGCACCACCACCTCCAGTGCGGCCCGCAGTTGGCTGTGCAGCGCCGGGCGGTCCAGCCCGGCGAGCGAGCCCAGGGCCTCCAGCCGCACCGGCACGTCCGCCGCCGTATTGGCGTGGACCGTGCCGCAGCCGCCTTCGTGCCCGGTGTTCAGCGCGGCCAGCAGGTCCGACACCTCGGCCCCGCGCACCTCGCCGATCACCAGCCGGTCCGGACGCATCCGCAGCGCCTGGCGTACGAGGTCCCGGAGGGTCAGCTCGCCCAGCCCCTCCTGGTTGGGCGGCCGGCTCTGCAGCCGGACCACGTGCGGGTGGGCGGGCCGCAGCTCGGCGGAGTCCTCGGCGACCACGATCCGCTCCTGCGGCCCGACCAGGCCGAGCAGCGCCGCGAGCAGCGTGGTCTTGCCCGAGCCCGTCCCGCCCGAGACGAGCAGCGACAGCCGTGCCCGGACGATGCCGGCCAGCAGCGCGGCGCCCTCCGGTGGCAGCGCCCCGCCCGCGACCAGTTCGTCGAGCGTGAACGGCCGGGGCCGGCAGACCCGCAGCGAGATGTGCGTGCAGCCGGCCGCGATCGGGGGCAGCACGGCGTGCAGCCGGGTGCCGTCCGGCAGCCGGGCGTCCACCCAGGGCCGGGCGTCGTCCAGCCGCCGCCCGGCCGCGGTGGCCAGCCGGTGGGCCAGCCGCCGCACCGCCTCGGCGTCGGTGAACCGGACTCCGGTGGCCCGGTGCAGGCCGCCGCCACGGTCGACCCACACCTCGTCCGGACCGTTCACCAGGACGTCCGTGACGTCGGGCGCCGCCAGCAGCCGGTCCAGCGGGCCCGCACCCACCAGTTCGGCGCGCAGCGAGCGCACGGTGTCCAGGACCTCGTCCCCGCCGAGCGGCGGGCGGGTGGCCCGCAGCGCGGCCGCGACCGAACCCGCAGTCGGGGCCGCACCCGACTCGGCCAGCCGCAGCCGCACCGCGTCCACCAGGGCCGCGGACCGCTGCTCGCGGGCCGTCCGGCCGTACGGGCAGGGGCCGTGCCCGGCCTGCGGCCGCTCACCGGGCGGCGGCACGCTCCGCAGCGGCCGGTGCTCCCGCGCACCGGCGCCCGGACCGGGCTCGCCACCGCGGAGGCCTGCTCTGCGCAGACGGACCATCAGTAGACACCTCCTCCGACCGCCGGCACCGGCGGCAGCACCTCGGTCAGGAAGCTCGCGCTGAAGCGCGCGAGGGGGCCGCCCTCCCGGATCCCGGGCGGGACGCCCTTCTCGACGTCCTGGGCCAGGCCCGGCTCCGGCTCCAACTCCCCCGCCAGCGGCAGCCGCAGCCCGCGGGCGATCCGCTGGGCCGGGAGCCCGCCGGGCCGGACCGGCCGCACCACGGCCCGGACGTCGCCGAGCCGCATCCGGGCCGCCGCCGCGACCCGGTCGGCGGCGGCCACCGCCCGCAGTTCGGCCGGCACCACCAGCAGCGCCAGGTCGGACTGCTCCAGCGCCTGCCCGGCCGCCGCGTCGAGGTGGCGGGGCACGTCGACCACCACCAGCCCGCCGCGCCGCCGGGAGGCGGCCAGCACGCTGCGCATCGCCTCCGGCGGCACCGTCAGGGTGTCGCTGCGGTCCCAGGACAGGCACGCCAGCGCGGAGAGCCGTTTGAGTGCCGGCAGCGCCCGGGCCAGCTCGGCCCCGCTGACCCGCCCGCGCGAGCCGGCCAGGTCGGGCCAGCGCAGCCCGCGGGCCATCTCGCCGCCGAGCAGGACGTCGAGACCGCCGCCCAGCGGATCGCCGTCGATGAGCATCGTCCGGCGGCCCGACCGCGCGGAGGTGACCGCCAGGGCACAGGCCAGCGTCGAGGCACCCGCCCCGCCCCGGCCGCCGAGCACCGCGACGGTCACCGCCGGCGGCCCGCCGCCCTCGGCCGCGTCGGCGATCCGGTCGAGCAGCCAGGCCTCGGCGTCCGGCAGGAACAGCACGTGCTCGGCGCCGAGGCGCACGGCCCTGGCCCACACACCGGGGTCGTCCAGGTCCAGCCCGAGCAGCAGCACCCCGCCCCGCCGGCCCAACTCGGCGCACCGGACGGCCTGGTCGTCCCCGACCAGGACGAGCGGGGCGCCCTCCCAGAGCTCCCGCGTCGGCGGCGCGCCGCGGATCAACCGCGGTTCGGTGCCCGCCGCGGCGCAGAGCCGCAGCAGGTGCTCGGCCAGGCCGTGGTCCTCGGTGACGACGAGCGGCCCGCCGGCCCCGGGGCCCTCGGCGGTGACGTGGTCGGCGATCGGCGTCGACATGGTGGTCTCCCCTCCGCGCCGCGGCCACCGGGGGCGGCCGCGGCGCACGTCGGACGGTTCCGGCGGACGGCCGCCCGACAGACCTCGGAGAGGAAGGGGGATGAGGCCCAGTCCGGCGACCGCCGCCGACCATCACGGTGGGGGGAGATCCGGATTCCGTCATCCACGTTCCGATTGCCTGTGGATAACTCGTGGGCTGTGGATGAAAACGTTCACCCGGGCGGGGGGTTATTCGGCGAAGAATTGACGAAAGGAGTCGCCGAGATGAACCGACGGCCCGCCGTACGGTGATCGGCGGATCTCCCGCTGATCTCCCGCCGACCTGCCGGCCGCTGTCCCGCCCCCCTGCGGACGGCCCCGAGCCGCCGATCGGAACCGGCCGTTCGCTCCTCGGCAGTCATGAGCAAACAACGACGCAGAGTGACGAAAGGGGGACGACGGACCCGGGTGTCGACACCCCCCGTACACCGTCGACGGGACCCGCGGCGATCGCGCCGCGAAGGGCTTTCAGGCCCTGAAAATGGCCCCGGACGTGCGACGACCCCCGCCGGGGGGGAGAGCGGGGGTCGTCTATCCACAGCCCGACTCGGGGGGGAGGAGCCGGACCGGGTTAGCACGGTCGCGAACGATCCGTGACTTCCATGGTGTACCCGAGCGGCCAGAAACACAAACCCGCACGCCCACGAGTACGCCGAATGGCGGGGTGTTTTGTGGTTCCCTCTATCCTCGGTTCCCGTGGACACCACCGAGAACGCCGACGACCACGCCGACGAGTCCCAGGGCGGCACCACCGGGCCCGGAGAGCTCCGCGCGCCCGTCCGCCCCCGGCCGGGCGGGCTGCGCACGGCGGCCTTCTTCGACCTCGACAAGACGATCATCGCCAAATCGAGCGCGCTGGCCTTCAGCCGCCCCTTCTACCAGGGCGGCCTGATCAACCGTCGGGCCGTACTGCGCAGTGCGTACGCCCAGTTCGTCTTCCTGGTCGGCGGCGCGGACCACGACCAGATGGAGAAGATGCGCGAGTACCTCTCCGCGCTCACCCGGGGCTGGAACGTCCAGCAGGTCCGCGAGATCGTCGCCGAGACCCTGCACAACCTGATCGACCCGATCATCTACGACGAGGCCGCCTCACTGATCGAGCAGCACCACGCGGCCGGCCGGGACGTGGTGATCGTCAGCAGCTCCGGCTCCGAAGTGGTCGAGCCGATCGGTGCGCTGCTCGGCGCGGACCACGTGATCGCCACCCGGTTGAAGGTCGAGGACGGCTGCTACACCGGCGAGATCGAGTACTACGCCTACGCCGAGAACAAGGCCGCCGCCATCCGGGAGTTGGCCGCGGTCGAGGGCTACGACCTCGCCGCTTCCTACGCCTACAGCGACTCCTCCACCGACCTGCCGCTGCTGGAGGCGGTCGGCCACCCGTCGGCCGTCAACCCCGACCGC
Organism: Kitasatospora sp. NPDC093550; assembly: GCF_044764985.1. NCBI lineage: Bacteria > Bacillati > Actinomycetota > Actinomycetes > Kitasatosporales > Streptomycetaceae > Kitasatospora > Kitasatospora sp. NPDC093550. The sequence continues at coordinate 153,032 of NZ_JBIWJF010000015.1, read as the reverse complement.
GCGCTGCGCAAGGAGGCGCAGGCCCGGGAGTGGCCGGTGCTGGTCTTCGACAAGCCGGTGGAACTGCGGCGGCGGCTGCCGGAGTTCTCCGCTCCGAGCGGTTCGGTGCTGACCGCGGTCGCGGTCGCGGCGGCCGCCGTGACGGCCGGGGTGATCTGGTACCTGGCCCGCCGGCGGCGCCCGCTCGCCTGAGGCCCGCACCGGGCCCTTCCTGGACAAAACGGGCAATCGACACAGACTTCTCGTTTCGGGTTCCCCTTTCGCCCGAAACGCGATACAAATGAAGCACGGCCCGCGAGACCCGGTCAGGACCGAAGAGGTCAAACCGACAACGCAGTTCAGGCCCCACGGACCGCGCGTACAGATATCCGAGCACCCACATGCAGCCGACCCGCTGTCGGGCCGCCGGACCAGACGAACGGGCAGGATCCCCGTCTGATCGGCACTTCCGGTGCATGCATGGTCACCCGGTATCTGCACCAGCGGCGGCACCCAGCAGGATCAGGTGCCGCCGCATCTTCGTGCCCGCGCCCCCGCTCAGGCCATTCCGCGCTGCATCGCCTCGCAGACCGCCGTGCTCTCCCGCACGCCGAGCCGCAGCGCAGCGCCGCAGTGCGCGATCCAGGCCGCCATCCCCTCGGGCGTGCCCGCAAGGTAGCCCGCGAGGGCCCGGCGGTAGGTGCCGGTGCCGAGTTCCGCCAGGCCGACCTCGGCCGGGCAGATCGCCTTCGGGTCGAGGCCCTCGGCGATCAGCACGATCCGCTGGGCGGCCCGCGCGATCACGCCGTTGTACGCGCCGAACGGGCGCAGCGCGAGCAGTTCGCCGTGCACCACCGAAGCCACCACGAGGGCCGGCGTGCCCACGCCCTGGCCCTCCGCGCGCGCCACCAGCAGCCGGGAGAGCTGGTCGAGCCGGGCCGCGACCTCCTCCGCGCCCGGGGCGGGCGGCAGCTCGGGCAGCGGCCCGTCCGCGAGCTCGACCCGGACGCTCTCCACCGGCTCCAGGTCCAGCGGGAACAGCTCCTCGGCACCCTCCCCCGCCCGGCGCGGGCGCCCGGCGGCCGGATCGCCGTCGCCGACCGCGAGCAGGTGCAGGCGGGCCAGCACCTGGAGCGGCGAGTGCCGCCAGATGCTGAGCAGCTGGCCGGCCTCTGCGGCGATCCGCAGGGACGCGCCGACCGTACGGGCGTCGGGGTCGGCACCGAAGTCGGTGCGACGGCGGACCTCCTCCAGCGGCCAGTCGGCCCCGGCCAGGGCCGCCGAGGCGCGGGCGCCGCGCAGGGCGGACTCGGAGGTGACCTCGGCCGCGCGGCGGCGCATCACCCGGTGGCCGTAGAGCCGGTCGACGGCCTTGCGCACCTCGGCCACCGCGTCGGGCACCCCGGGGAGCTGGGCCAGCGGGGCGAGGGGATCTGTTCCAGTGCTCACCTACCCGAGAGTAATGAACGGGCCGCCCCTCCCGGAACAGCAACCCCGCATCACCCGTTAGAGGCAATCCTCACTTCCCTCCCCCGGCGGGACCCAAACCCCGGCTAGCATGACCACTATCGGAGACGATAACTATTTCCAACTAGGGGCGCGGCCGTCGTGCGCCGCCCCCGGGCAGGCGGCCCCGGAGCGAGGGCCCTGAGCGAGAGCCGGAGTCCCCAGATGAAGATCGCCTTCGTCGGCAAGGGCGGCAGCGGGAAGACCACGCTGTCCGCACTGTTCATCCGCCACCTGGCCGCCGCGGGCCGACCGGTCATCGCCGTGGACGCCGACATCAACCAGCACCTGGGCCCGGCCCTGGGGCTGACGGACGCTCAGGCGGCGGAGCTGCCGTCGCTCGGGGCGCACCTGCCGGAGATCAAGGAGTACCTGCGCGGCGGCAACCCGCTGATCCGCTCGGCCGAGGAGATGATCAAGACCACGCCGCCCGGCCGCGGTTCGCGGCTGCTGCGGATCGTCGAGGAGAACCCGGTCTACGCCGCCTGCGCCCGGCCGATCGCACTGGACGAGGGCTCCGTCCGCCTGCTGGCGACCGGCGCCTTCACCGAGGAGGACCTCGGGGTGGCCTGCTACCACTCCAAGGTCGGCGCGGTGGAGCTGCTGCTCAACCACCTGGTGGACGGCCCCGACGAGTACCTGGTCACCGACATGACGGCGGGCTCGGACTCCTTCGCCTCCGGCCTGTTCACCCGCTTCGACCTGACCTTCCTGGTCGCCGAGCCCACCCGCAAGGGCGTCTCCGTCTACCGCCAGTACCGGGACTACGCCCGGGACTTCGGCGTCCAGCTGCGGGTGGTCGGCAACAAGGTGCAGGGCCCGGACGACCTGGCGTTCCTGCGCCGGGAGGTCGGGGACGACCTGCTCACCACCTTCGGACAGTCGGACTGGGTGCGCCGCCTGGAGCAGGGCGCCGAGCCGCCGCTGAAGGCGCTGGAGCCGGCCAACCGGGCCGTGCTGGAGCGGCTGCGGACGGAGGCCGGAGCGGCGTACGGGCGGCGCGACGCGCGCCGCTACAGCGAGCAGGCCGCGCTCTTCCACCGCCGCAACGCGGAGAGTTGGGGGAACGCCAAGGTCGGCGTCGACCTGGCGGCCCAGGTGGACGAGGGCTTCGTGCTGGGCGAGTTCGCGGACGGCGGCGAGCGGCCGGCCCCGGCGGGCGCCCGCGTCTGACGCCCGCGCCACCGCGCCCGAACGGGCCGCGGCCTCCCCGACCCCGGGGAGGCCGCGGCCCGTTCGTCGTATCCGCCCGTTCGTCGTGTCCGCCCGTTGGCCGCGCCCCGCGCGTTCGGACGCTCCGGCCCCGCCACCAGCAGAATCCCGCCGATTCGAACACCACCCATTGGGGTGAACCAGGGGGTTTTCCGCTTCCCTCCCGCGACGACGCTGTGCAAAGCTTTCATTACCCTCGGTTTACCGAGTCTTGATGGTCCGACCCGACGGTCCTCGGCGAGACGTCCCGCAGCTCGCCCGGTCCACCGGCGGGCCTGATGGTCAACGCCGGCCGGTGACACCCGCACTCCCCGCCGTGCCCACGCCATCCCGCCACACCGTCGCGACCCACGACAGCCGATCCGCCCGGAGCCCCACCCCGGACTCACCGCCGGACCTGACTGCGTTCGTTCCCCCGGACAGACGGGAAGACAATGACCCTCGACATCTCCAGTGCACCCATCGCCTCCGACACCACCGACCACGCACCACCGGGCCCCGACGCCCGGGTCCGCTGGGCGCAGGACCTCTCCGCCTCGCTGGTGGTCTTCCTGATCGCCGTGCCCTTCTCACTCGGCATCGCGCTGGCCACCGGCGCCCCGCTCACCGCGGGCCTGGCCGCCGCGGCCGTCGGCGGCATCGTGGTCGGGCTGTTCGGCGGCACCGCGCTCATGGTCAGCGGTCCCTCAGCAGCGCTGACCGTGATCACCGCCGGGCTGATCGCCCGGTACGGCTGGCAGGCCACCTGCGCCGTCACCCTCGCCGCCGGACTGCTCCAACTGCTGCTCGGCGTACGCCGGGTGGCCCGGACGGCGCTCGCCGTCTCGCCCGCGATCGTGCACGGCATGCTGGCCGGGGTCGGCCTCACCATCGCCATCGCCCAGCTGCACGTCGTGCTCGGCGGCTCACCGCAGAGCTCCGCGATCGCCAACCTCCTGGCCCTGCCAGGGCAGTTGGCAGGTCCGCACCCACCCGCGCTGCTGGTCGGCACGGTCACCGTGGCCGTCCTGCTCGGCTGGCCCCGTCTAGGCCGACTCCCGGGCCCCGCGGGCCGGTTGGGCGCCCGGCTGGCCAAGGTGCCGGGCCCGCTGGCGGCCGTCGCCCTGGCCACCGGGCTGGCGCTCGCCCTGGGCCTGCGGCTCGCGCACATCGAACTGCCCGCCTGGCAGCCGCACTCCTTCGTGCCCGCCCTGCCGCACGGTCCGGTCCTGGAACTGGTCGCCGCCGTCCTCACCGTCACCGCCGTCGCCAGCGTGGAGTCGCTGCTGTCCGCCGTCGCGATCGACCGGATGTCCCGCCGCACCGGGGACCTCGACCGGGAGCTGCGCGGCCAGGGCCTCGCCAACCTGGTGAGCGGCCTGATCGGCGGACTGCCGATCGCCGGCGGCGCGGTGCGCAGCACCGCCAACGTGCAGGCCGGCGCACGGACCAGGTGGGCCTCGGTGCTGCACGGCGTCTGGGTGCTGGCCGCCGCGCTGGCGCTGACCGGCGGGCTGCGCCGGATCCCGCTGGCCGCGCTCGCCGCGCTGGTGCTGGTGGTCGGGCTGCAGATGGTGAGCTTCGCGCACATCCGCAACGTGCACCGGCACCGGGAGTTCCCGGTCTACCTCACCACCGTGGTCGCCGTGGTGGCGGCCGGTGTGCTGTGGGGCGTCGCGATCGGGGCCGGCACCGCCGTCCTGCTCGCGCTCTACCGGCTGACCCGCGCCCACGTGGACGTGGAGACCGGGCCCGACGGCTCGGTCACCGTCCAGACGCACGGCCCGCTGACCTTCACCGCCGTCCCCCGGCTCAGCCGGGCGCTGGCCGGAGTCCCGGCCGGGGCCGAGGTCACCGTGGTCCACGACGGTTCCTTCCTCGACCACGCCGCCTACGAGACGCTGCACAGCTGGCGCACCGGGCACCAGGACGCGGGCGGCCGGGTCTCGATGGTGACGCGGCGCCAGGACGACGAGGTGCTCGATCCCGACGGCACCGTCCGCACGGGCAGTTCACCCGGACCGCACCGCTGCCGGGCCTGGACGCCCTGGGTCGGCCACCACTGCATCGAACAGCAGGAGGACCCGCACGGCCGGCTGCTGGACGGGGTCCAGATGTTCCAGCTGCACACCGCTCCGCTGATCAGGCCCGAACTCGCCCGGCTGGCCCGGGAGGGGCAGACCCCCTCGCAGCTCTTCCTGACCTGCGCGGACTCGCGGATGGTCACCAGCATGATCACCAACAGCGGCCCGGGCGACCTCTTCACCGTCCGCAACGTGGGCAACCTGGTGCCGGCCCCCTTCGAACCCGGCGCGGCCGACGACTCGGTGGCCGCCGCGGTGCAGTACGCGGTCGAGGTGCTGGAGGTGCGCTCGATCACGGTCTGCGGCCACTCCGGCTGCGGTGCGATGAAGGCCCTGCTGGACGGCGTGCACGAGCTCCCCGGTCCGCCCACCCCGCTGGCCCGCTGGCTGCGCAACGGCCGCGGCTCGCTGGACCGGCTCCGCCGGGTGCCCGCCGAGTTCACCAGCCGGCCGGTGGCGGATCCCGTGGAGCAGCTCTGCATCACCAACGTGGTCCAGCAGTTGGACCAGCTGATGGCGAATCCGGCGGTGGAGCGCCGGGTCGAGGAGGGCACCCTGCGGCTGGTCGGGATGTACTTCGACTTCGCGACCGCCCAGGCGTACGTCCTGGACCGCGCCGCCGGGACGTTCAGTCCGGTCGAGGCCCGGGCCGGGGGGCAGCACGACCGGACATCGGCCGAACGGGTGACAACGGACGGCCGGGTCACGGCCGGCGGCGGCGAGGAGGGCGCCCGACTGGCCGCCTGAGAGCCGGGTCCGTGTCCCCGCCGGGCGGGCCGGGGCACGGACCCACCAGCCCGTACGGTCTTCCGCTCCCGCGCGGCGGACCGTACGGGCAGTTGTCCGATCCTCGGCCAAAGGTCTACACCAATTACCGGGAGCCTCTTGTCAAGTGACCCGTTCGCCTGGTGAGCTGTGCGCTGGGACACACGGGACAATCCCCACGCACGGGATCGTCCCCGATCATGACTCGATGAGGAGTGCGTGTTGAGCAACGAGAGCCTGGCCAACCTGCTCAAGGAGGAGCGGCGCTTCGCCCCGCCGGCAGAGCTGGCCGCAGCCGCCAACGTCACGGCGGCCGCGTACGCGCAGGCCTCCGAGGACCGTCTGGGCTTCTGGGCCGAGCAGGCCCGCCGCCTGAGCTGGGCCGTCGAGCCCACCGAGACGCTCGACTGGTCCAACCCGCCCTTCGCCAAGTGGTTCGCCGACGGCAAGCTCAACGTGGCCTACAACTGCGTCGACCGCCACGTCGAGAACGGCCTGGGTGACCGCGTCGCCATCCACTTCGAGGGCGAGCCCGGCGACAGCCGCTCCCTGACCTACGCCCAGCTCAAGGACGAGGTCTCCCGCGCCGCCAACGCCCTGCTGGAACTCGGCATCCGCAAGGGCGACCGCGTCGCCGTCTACCTGCCGATGATCGCCGAGGCCGTCGTCGCGATGCTGGCCTGCGCCCGCATCGGCGCCACCCACTCCGTCGTCTTCGGCGGCTTCTCCGCCGACGCCGTCGCCTCCCGCATCCAGGACGCCCGGGCCAAGCTCGTCATCACCGCCGACGGCGGCTACCGCCGCGGCAAGCCCTCCGCCCTCAAGCCCGCCATCGACGAGGCCCTCACCAAGGCCGACGGCGTCGAGCACGTCCTGGTCATCCGCCGCACCGGCCAGGACATCCCCTGGACCGAGGGCCGCGACGTCTGGTGGCACGAGATCACCGACCGCCAGTCCGCGGAGCACACCCCCGAGGCGCACGACGCCGAACACCCGCTGTTCATCCTCTACACCTCCGGCACCACCGGGAAGCCCAAGGGCATCCTGCACACCTCCGGCGGCTACCTGACCCAGGCCGCCTACACCCACCACGCCGTCTTCGACCTCAAGCCGGAGACCGACGTGTACTGGTGCACCGCCGACATCGGCTGGGTCACCGGTCACTCGTACATCGTGTACGGGCCGCTGGCCAACGGTGCCACCCAGGTCATCTACGAGGGCACCCCCGACACCCCGCACCAGGGCCGGTTCTGGGAGATCGTCCAGAAGTACGGCGTGACCATCCTCTACACCGCGCCCACCGCGATCCGCACCTTCATGAAGTGGGGCGACGACATCCCCGCCAAGTTCGACCTGTCCAGCCTGCGGGTGCTGGGCAGCGTCGGGGAGCCGATCAACCCCGAGGCCTGGGTCTGGTACCGCGAGCACATCGGCGCCGGCAAGGCCCCGATCGTGGACACCTGGTGGCAGACCGAGACCGGCGCCATGATGATCAGCCCGCTGCCCGGCGTCACCGAGACCAAGCCCGGCTCCGCCCAGCGCGCCCTGCCCGGCATCGCCGCCACGGTCGTCGACGACAACGGCACCGAGGTCCCCGACGGCTCCGGCGGCTACCTCGTCCTCACCGAGCCCTGGCCCTCCATGCTCCGCACCATCTGGGGCGACGACCAGCGCTACATCGACACCTACTGGTCCCGCTTCGAGGGCCGCTACTTCGCCGGTGACGGCGCGAAGAAGGACGAGGACGGCGACATCTGGCTGCTCGGCCGGGTCGACGACGTCATGCTCGTCTCCGGCCACAACATCTCCACCACCGAGGTCGAGTCGGCCCTGGTCGGCCACCCCTCCGTGGCCGAGTCCGCCGTGGTCGGCGCCACCGACGCCACCACCGGCCAGGCCATCGTCGCCTTCGTCATCCTGCGCGGCGGCGCCACCGAGAGCCCGGAACTGGTCGAGGAACTGCGCGCCCACGTCGGCCGCACCCTGGGCCCGATCGCCAAGCCCAAGCAGATCAAGGTCGTCGGCGAGCTCCCCAAGACCCGCTCCGGCAAGATCATGCGCCGCCTGCTGCGCGACATCGCCGAGGGCCGCGAGGTCGGCGACACCACCACCCTCGCCGACAGCTCGGTGATGAGCCAGATCCAGGCCCAGCTGCCCCCGTCGGACAAGGCCGGCAGCAACGGCTGAACGGACTGAGGCAGCGGCTGTGCCCCGGGCGGTGGTCACCGTCCGGGGCACAGCCGTTCCGTCGGCACGGAGACGACGTCACGGAGACGTCGTCACGAGGGCGTCCACGGAGACGGCGACACCAGGGCGTCGCCGCACGGGCCGCGCGGCGGAAACGGCGTCACCCCGCCGTCGTGCCGGGCGCCGTGCGCTGCGCGACCAAGGCGCGCAGGGTCTCGTAGGAGCTCTGGACGAAGCCCCGACCGCGCAGCGACCGCGCTCCGGCCAACACCGCCAGACCCACCTGGGCCTGCGGGCTGAACCCGACGAAGGTGCGGCACCCCCGGGTCGCCCCGGTGTGGAACACGACCTCCTCGTCGCACCCGGGCTCGGGCCCGCCGCCGGGCTCGAACCCGGGCCGGCGGTCGGTCCCGGGGCCGCGCCTGCTCCCGGCCAGCAGACGCTGGTTCCAGCCCAGGCAGAGCCGGGTGCCGCTGCCCCGGCGCCGTCCGATCAGCGGGCGGCGGACGTCGCCGAGCGCCGTCCGCAGGGCCGCCGCGTCGGCACGCTCGGGGAGCGGGACGGCGTCCAGCGACAGGTGCGCCTGCAGGTAGCGGAGCATGTCGTCGGCGGTCGAGCGCAGGGCGGCGGCGCCCGGCAGGGCGGGCAGCCGGAAGGACGGCACCCGGCGGCCGCGCCGGTACCCGCCGGCGTCGTCCCAGCCGGGGCCGCAGGAGGTGTCCAGCAGGCCGAGCGGCCCGCAGACCCGGGCGGCCAGCAGGTCGTCGTAGCGCTGCCCGGCCGCGTTGGCCAGCAGCAGTCCGAGCAGTCCGCAGCCGAGGTCGGAGTAGCGCACCCGGGTGCCCGGGGTGCCCCGGACCGGGGTCCTCGGCAGTGCCCCCAGCAGGTGCGCCGGGCCGAAGGTGGCGTACGGGCGGGTGAACCACCGGGGGCCCGCCGCCGGAGGCAGTCCGACCGGCAGCCGGGGCAGGCCCGAGGTGTGGGTGGCCAGGTGGAGCAGGGTGATCGGCCGCTCGTGCGGGTAGCCGGGGAGGGCGTCCGCCGGGAGGTAGCGGTCGATCGGGTCGTCGTACCGGACCTCTCCGCGGGCGGCCATCTCGGCGAGCAGCAGTCCGGTGAAGGTCTTGGTGACGGAGCCGAGTTCGAAGCGGGTGTCGGCCCGGATCGGGAGCTCGGTGGAGCGGTCGGAGTGCCCCCGGCAGGCCACCGCACGCTCCTCGCCGCGGATCACCGCGACGGCGACGCCCCCGCCCTGACCGGCCGTGAGGAACAGCGGCCGGAGCAAGCGGTCGAGGTCCGGGGGGACCTCGACGGTGGCATAGGCGGGGTCGTCGGCGGAATCGGCGGCGGCGTCGGCAGCGGCGGCGACGGCGGCCCCGGCGGGGGCTGCGGGGGCCGCGGGGGCCGCGGGCACGGCGGATAACAGGGGCAGACCGGGCATGGTCGTGCCAGCGGGCATGGGAGTGCCTCCAGCGGGCGGATCGTGGGAAAGGGGGAACCACCGGGGTTCCGCGCCGGCCCGGACCGGGCGGCGCCTGCGAACGACGATAGGAACCCGTTCACCCACCTGCATGCGGCCCGGGCCATTCGGGTGCCGGAGGGCTCCTCCTCCAGGGTGCAGAACCGGTCCGCAGGGCTTAAGTCCTTTAACAGGACAATCCGAATGTCGCCCACCCTCCCGTTAGACTGTTAAGGACGCATCAAGATCCCCCGCCGGGGATCCGGGCGTCACAGGGCGCGCCGGGAAGTCTGGTCGGCAACTGCACCACCCGTGCATCCGTTGCCGCTCCCAGCCCAGGAGGTCCCCCGTGACCGACCAGCCGCCCGTCCACGAGCCGACGACCAGCCGCCGGCAGTTCCTCGGCCGGCTGTCACTGCCCGAGCGCACCTTCATCACCGACGCCCTGCGCACCGAGACGGTCGGCGGCGTGCTGCTGCTGGGTGCCGCCGTCATCGCCCTGATCTGGGCCAACGTCTGGCCGGACGCGTACACGAGCGTGCTCGACCACACCGTCGGCCCCTCCGCCCCGCTGCACCTGGACCTCTCGCTGGCCACCTGGGCCAAGGACGGGCTGCTGACGATCTTCTTCTTCGTCGCCGGGATCGAACTCAAGCGCGAGTTCGTGGCCGGCGAGCTGCGCACCCCGAGCGCGGCGGTGCTGCCCGTCATCGCCGCCGTCTGCGGCGTCGCGCTGCCCGCCGTGCTGTACGCCGTGGTGAACTCCGGCAGCGGCGGGCACCCCGGCGGCTGGGCGATCCCGACCGCCACCGACATCGCCTTCGCCCTCGGCGTGCTGGCCGTGGTCGGCTCCCACCTGCCCTCGGCGCTGCGCGCCTTCCTGCTCACCCTGGCCGTCGTCGACGACCTGATCGCGATCCTGATCATCGCGGTCTTCTACAGCTCCGGCATCAAGTTCTGGGCGCTCGGACTGGCCCTCGCCGGGCTGGTGCTGTTCTGGTTCCTGCACCGGCGCGGGGTGCACGGCTGGTACCTGTTCGTCCCGCTGGCCGTGGTGACCTGGGCACTGATGCACGAGAGCGGTGTCCACGCCACGGTGGCCGGCGTCGCGATGGGTCTGATGCTGCGCTGCCACCGGGAGGGCGACGAGCGGCAGTCCCCCGGCGAGCACATCGAGCACCTGGTCCGCCCGCTCTCGGCCGGGCTGGCCGTCCCGGTGTTCGCGCTGTTCTCCGCCGGGGTGACGATCTCCGGCCCGGCACTGCGCGAGGTGTTCACCCAGGCTGCCCCGATCGGCATCGTGGTCGGCCTGCTGGTCGGCAAGTCGGTGGGCATATTCGGCGGTACCTGGCTGGCCGCCAGGTTCACCCGGGCCGAGCTCAACCCGCAGCTCAGGTGGGCCGACATGGTCGCCGTCTCGGTGCTCGCGGGCATCGGCTTCACCGTCTCGCTGCTCATCAGCGAGCTGGCCTTCCCGGACGACCCGGCGCTCGCCGCCCGGGCCAAGACGGCCGTGCTGCTCGGCTCGCTGCTCTGCGCGGTGGTCGCCACCGTGCTGCTGAAGCTGCGCAACCGGCACTACCGCGCGCTGTGCGAGGAGGAGGACCGGGACGTGGACGGGGACGGCGTCCCGGACGTCTACCAGCAGGACGACCCGGCCTGGCGGGCGCGGGTCTCGGAGCGGGCCCGGGACGCCGGGGCCGACGGGTCCGGAACGGGCGGGGCGGCGACGGGCCGCTGACGGCCCTTCCGGAGGCCGTCAGGGAAGTCCGTCAGGAAGGCCCCGTCCGGGAGGTCCCGTCGGGAGACCCCTCGGGCAGGCCCGGAGGCCGTCCGCGGGCGGGACACGTCCCTCCCGTGGGGCCCCGGAGTGGTGTGCGACTGACCGGTAGGGGCATGATTCTGAGCTGTCGACAATCCACTGACGCCTCCGGACCCCCGCCGGCCCCCGGAACCGCAGATCCGCGGTGGCGTCACGCCGCACAGCCGCAGAGGAGAACCGCTGATGCCCGCAGGAGCCGCAGACCCGTCCAGCAACGGCCGGGCGCCCTACGAGGGCGAGCGTTCGGTGGGGCAGCTGTTCGCGGCGGCCACCGCCGACCTGTCCGCGCTCGTCCACGACGAGATCGCGCTCGCCAAGGCCGAGATCCGGGCGGACGTCAAGCGCGGCGTGTCCGGCGGCGTCTCGCTGACGGTCGCCGGCGTGGTGGCGCTGTTCTCCATCCCGATGCTGAGCGCCGCCGCCGCCTTCGGCATCCACGCGCTGGGTCTGTCCCTGGGCTGGTCCTTCCTCATCGTGGCCGGCGCCTACCTGGTGCTCGCGGCGCTGCTCGGGATGCTGGCGTACCGCTCGTTCAAGAAGATCGAGCCGCCGCACCGCACCATCGAGGGCGCCCAGAAGACCGCCGACGTCCTGAAGAACGCCCGGCCGCGCCCGGCCACCAAGGAGGAGATCGACCGGGCCCTGGGCCGCATCCCGTAACCGGACCCGGTCGACGGACCGCCCTGCGGACGCCCCGGAGGGCGGGTCGGCGGAGGCGTCAACGGACCCGTGGGCGAACCCACCGACAGTGAGTGCCGGGCACGTGTCCGGCGCGCGGATGTGACACGCTCTCGGTATGCCGCTTGACCAGAAGCCCGTGCCCGCGCAGCCGTCCGCCGCATCCGGACCCGACTCCGCCCCCGGCCCCGCCCCCGAGGGCGGCGGCCCGGCCGCCGCCCGGGAGACCGCCGAGGCGGTCCCCGGTGCCGCTCCGGCGGCGGAGGCCGAGGCGTGGAGCATCCGGCAGGCCGGTCCGTGGACGCACCGGGACCTCGCGGCCAACGGTGCCCGCTTCCACATCGCCGAGCTGGGCTCGGGCCCGCTGGTGCTGCTGGTGCACGGCTGGCCCGAGTACTGGTGGGCCTGGCGCCACCAGCTGACCGCGCTCGCCGAGGCCGGCTACCGGGCCGTGGCGCTCGACCTGCGGGGCATCGGCGGCAGCGACCGCACCCCGCGCGGGTACGACCCGGGCAACCTCGCCCTGGACATCACCGGGGTGATCCGCTCGCTCGGCGAGCGCCGGGCGCACCTGGTCGGGCACGCCTCCGGCGGCACCCTGGCCTGGGTGGCGGCGGTGATGCGGCCGTCCGTCATCCAGAGCCTGACCGTGGTCTCCGCCGCGCACCCGAGGGACCTGCGCCGGGCGCTGCTGACCGACCGCAAGCAGTTCGCCGCCTTCGAGCACGTGCTGGGGTTCCAGCGGCCGTGGATACCGGAACGCCGTCTGGTGGCCGACGACGCCGAGCTGGTCGGCCGCTACCTGACCTCCTGGACCGGACCGAACGGCCTGGACGAGGCCGCGGTGCACGCGTACCGGCAGGCGATCCAGATCCCCAGCACCGCGCACTGCTCGATCGAGCCGTACCGCTGGCTGATGCGGTCGATGGCCCGGCCGGACGGCATCCAGTTCGCCCGGCGGATGAAGAAGCCGATCACCGCACCGACCCTGCACGTCCAGGGGGCGGCGGACCCGGTGCTGCTGTCGCACACCGCACTCGGCGGCGGCGAGTACGTGGCGGCGCCGTACCGCTGGCGGCTGCTGCCGGGGGTGGGGCACTTCCCGCACGAGGAGGCGCCGGAGGAGTTCACCGCCGAGCTGCTGGACTGGATCGGGCGGCACAAGGACTGACTCGGGGAGGTCCGGGCGGGCGGTGTCACCGAAGGGCCTTCGATCCCAATTTCCCTGACGTTGCGCTCATATGACAAACGCATAGGACAAGATCGACACACCCCAGGGCGGTTACCTCCACCGGCCCAGGGGCATCCATACCGGTATGAGTTGGATGCCCGATCGCGGCGCCGCCCCGCGCGGCCGACGCCAGAACAGCCCGCAACGTTCCGCCCACCGCCCCGACCGGGCGGACGACCTCGGCTTCGACGGCCTCGACGGCCGTCAGCGCGCGGAGCGGCGACAGCTCGGCATCCCCCGCATCCTCGGCCGGCGCGCCCGCTGGGTGGGCGCACGCCTGCGGCGCGAGACCTGAGGCCTCGCGCCGCGGGGGCCCGGTGGTGCCGGGCGGCCGGTCGGTGGCTGCCCGGCGCACCGCTCAATTGGTGATCGGCGACAGCGCGGTGAACCAGAGCAGGACGAAGGTCGCCACCGACATGATCGGCACCAGCACCTTGGTCTCGACGCTGTTCCCGCTGCGCTTGATCAGCACGACCTCGTAGCGCTCCTTGTGCGGCCAGAGCAGCGGCGCGCCCTTCTTGGTCAGGCAGTCGCCCAGCAGGTGCGCCAGCGTACCCAGCGCCACCGCGTACGGCAGCCAGCCGGGCGAGTTGGGCATCCAGGTGTTCATCCCGAAGGTGCCCAGCGCGGACAGCCCGACGATGGTGATCCAGGTCTGCGGACCGTCTCCGGGCGGGCACAGCCGCAGCGCCCGGATCGCCAGCGCCAGCAGGAAGAAGGTCAGCGCGAGCGTGAAGCCGCGGCCCAGGAAGGTGACGCCGGCCCAGGTGCCGGCGCCCATCAGCGCGACGAACAGCAGCGAGTGGGTCGCGTGCCGGTGACCGCCGGAGGCCCAGGCCACGACACGGCAGAGCGCCTTGGAGAGCGGGCCGAGGAAGTTGGCGATCGAGCCGTCGTGGTGGTCGAGGTCCGGCAGCAGGGCCGCGCCCGCGCACAGCACCGTGCCCATCAGTATGTCCGCCGGCTGCAGCGTGGTGTGCAGCAGCAGCGGGGGCAGGAAGGGGGCCGACGCCGCGTACAGCATCGCCCCGCTCACCGCGTGCGAATGACCCATCATCGGACTGCCACGACCTCCCGTCGGGCCCACTCCGGGACGGCGCCCGGTTGAGCCGAACGGGTGAGCGCGGCCGAGGCTACCAGGGCGGACTGACGGTACGACGGATCTCGCACGGAGCGTCTCCGGCGCAGCGCGCCGGGGTGCCCCCGGGGCGCGCCGGAGTGCCCGCGGCGGAGCGCGCCGGGGTGCCCCCGATCAGAGCGCGCAGCCCTGGGTGTCCACCCGGGCGGTCGCGGCGCCGCCCTGCTGCACGTCCTCGCGCACCTCGGCCGCGGTCAGCACGTAGCCGGTGTCGGCGCTGTCCAGCGACTTGGCGAAGACCACGCCGTACACCTGGCCGTCCGGGGTGAGCAGCGGGCCGCCGCTGTTGCCCTGGCGGACCATCGAGCGCACCGAGTAGACGTCGCGCACCACCTGGCCGCGGTGGTAGATGTCCGGGCCGTTGGCCTGGATCCGGCCGCGGATGCGGGCCGGCTGGACGTTGAAGGCGCCGTTCTCCGGGAAGCCGGCCACGATCGCGCTGTCGTTGGTCTTCGCCTCGCCCGCGAAGGTCAGCGCGGGCGCGTTCAGCTTGGGCACGTCCAGGACCGCGATGTCGCGCTGCCAGTCGTAGCGGACCACCGTCGCGTCGTACAGCTGGCCGACGCCGCCGATCTGCACGGTCGGCTCGCTCACCCCGCCGACCACGTGGGCGTTGGTCATCACCCGGTGCGGGGCGAAGACGAAGCCGCTGCCCTCCAGGGTCTTGCCGCAGGAGGTCGCGGTGCCGACCACCTTGACCAGGCTCTGCTTGGCCCGCGCCACCGCCGGGCTGGCGGCCAGCGCCGGGTCCGGGGTGTCGACCTGGGTGATCGGCTCGTGTTCGAAGGGGTTGAAGACCTGCGGGAAGCCGTTGCGGGCGAGCACCTTGGAGAAGTCCGAGAACCAGTTCGGCGCGTCCGAGGGCAGCGCGTCCTGCACCCCGCCGAGGATCGCCGAGGAGCGGACCTGCTTGGAGACCGTCGGCAGCGAGGCTCCGGCCAGCGCCGAGCCGATCAGCCAGGCCACCAGCAGCATCGAGACCACGTTCACCACCGCGCCGCCTGCCGCGTCCAGCACCCGGGCCGGGCGGCGGTCGATGTGGCCGCGAAGCTTCCAGCCGAAGTGCGCGGTGACCGCCTGGCCGATCGCCGCGAAGACGATCACCACCACGACGGCCACCACCGAGGCCGTGGTGCCGGGGCTCAGGTGGTCGAGCAGCAGCGGCAGCAGTTCGACGGCCACCAGACCGCCGCCGAGGAAGCCGACCAGCGACAGGACACCGACCACGAAGCCCTGCCGGTAGCCCGACACGGCGAATCCCACGGCAGCGGCGATCAGCAGGACATCCAGGACGTTCACTCCGACACCCTCCCACGCTCCGGCGACCGGACCGGCGGTCGGCCGGTCACGAGGCGCCGGCGTCGCCGCCCGGCAGCGCGCGGGAGTGTTCGAGGTCGCCCTGGACCAGCGCCAGCGCGTCGTCCGAGAGGTCGACGATCCGGGACGGGTCCCAGGGCAGCTCCAGGCCGCTGTGGTGCAGTACCCGGTCGATCACCCCGGCGGTGAAGCCCCAGACCAGCCGGCCGGCGACCGCGAAGGCCGGACCGACGTGCCCGGACGGGTGGCGCAGCCGCACCCGGTTCGCCGGGTCCGCCAGGTCGGCGATCGGCACCCGGAACACCGCGCCGGTCTCGCCCCGGTCCACCGGGCGCACCGGCGACTCCTCGCGCCACCAGCCGAGCACCGGGGTCACCACGAAGCGGCTCACCGGGATGTACAGCCGCGGCAGCTCCGCGAACACCTGCACCCCCGCCGGGTCCAGGCCGGTCTCCTCCCAGGCCTCGCGCAGCGCCGCCGCGATCGGGCCCGGGCCGTCCGGATCGCCGTCCTCAGGGTCCAGCGCGCCGCCCGGGAAGGACGGCTGGCCGGCGTGCGAGCGCAGCGAGCGGGCCCGCTCGATCAGCAGCAGGTCCGGCCCCTCCGGGCCCTCGCCGAACAGCATCAGCACGGCCGCCGCACGGCCGCCGTCGGGGGGCGGCAGGAAGCGGCTCAGCTGCTCCGGCAGCACCCTCTCGGCCGCCTCCCGCACCGGCTCCAGCCAGGCCGGCAGGGACTCGCGCTCGATCCCCCGGGCGATCACTCCGCCACCGCCAGGTCCGCGACCCGCCCGTGGTGGGCGTCGGCGTCCGCGCGGGCGGCCGCCTCGCCGGGGAAGTCCGCCGGGGGCTTCAGCCGCTGCCCGGGCTGCCCGCCCATCTCGTACTTGAGCAGCTTGCGCGCCTTCTCCGGATCGGTCACGCCCTCGCCGTACGCCGGGCAGAGCGGCGCGATCGGGCAGGCGCCGCAGGCGGGCTTCTGGGAGTGGCAGATCCGGCGGCCGTGGAAGACCACCCGGTGCGACAGCATCGTCCACTCCGACTTCGGGAAGATCTCGGCGACCACCGCCTCGACCTTCACCGGGTCCTCCTCGGTGGTCCAGCCGAACCGGCGGGCCAGCCGGCCGAAGTGGGTGTCGACGGTGATCCCCGGCACCCCGAAGGCGTTGCCCAGGACGACGTTGGCGGTCTTGCGGCCGACGCCCGGCAGGGTCACCAGATCGGCCAGGCGGCCCGGGACCTCGCCGTCGAACTCGTCGCGCAGCGCGATCGAGAGGCCGATCAGCGCCTTCGCCTTGTTCCGGAAGAAGCCGGTCGGGCGGATGATCTCCTCCAGCTCCTCCGGGTTCGCCGCCGCCATGTCCTCCGGCGTCGGGTACTTGGCGAACAGCGCGGGGGTCGTCTGGTTCACCCGCAGGTCAGTGGTCTGCGCCGACAGCACGGTGGCCACCAGCAGCTGGAAGGGGTTCTCGAAGTCCAACTCCGGATGCGCGTACGGGTACAGCTCCGCCAGCTCGCGGTTGATCCGCCGGGCCCGCCGCACCATCGCCAGGTGCGACTCGGGCTTCCTCGGCTTCACCGCGGGCTTCGCGGCGGGCTTCTCCGCCGGCTTCTCCACCGCGGGCTTCGCGGCGGACCTCACCGCGGGCTTCACCGCCGGCTTGCTCACCGCCGCCTGCTTCGCCGCCGGTTCGGCCTTCGGCGCCGCCGCTTTCCGGACCTTGCTCTCTGCCATGCACGAAGGCTACGCCGACCGGACCACCGGTTGGGGGCGATCAAGCGCGGAAGCGGGCCCGGCCAGGGGGTGTTGTCTAATGAAGCCTGGGCGTGGCCTGGGTGTGGCGGTTACCTGACAGGGGGAGTGCCGGTGATCAGGGTCCTGTTGGCCGAGGACATGAGCATGGTGCGCAGTGCGTTGATGGCGCTCCTCGCCTACGAGGACGACCTGGAGGTCGTCGCCGACGTGGACCGCGGGGACCTGGTGGTGCCCACCGCGCTGGAGGTGCGGCCGGACGTCGCGGTGCTCGACATCGACATGCCCGGGCTGGACGGCCTGCGGGCGGCGGCCGAACTGCACGAGAAGCTCCCCGAGTGCGGCACGCTGGTGCTCACCGGGTTGGCACGGCCCGCGCACCTGCGCAGCGCGCTCTCCGCCCAGGTGCTCGGCTTCCTCGGGAAGGACGCCCCGGCGGAGGAACTGGCCGCCGCGATCCGGAAGGTGGCCGCCGGCGAGCGCGCCATCGACCCGGAGCTGGCCGTGGCCGCGCTGGGGGCCCGCGAGAACCCGCTCACGCCCAGGGAACTGGACACCCTGCGGCTCGCGGCGGAGGGCGCCTCCGTCACCGAGATCGCCGCCCGGCTGTTCATCTCCTCGGGCACCGCCCGCAACCACCTGGCCGCCGCGGTGTCCAAGACCGGCGGACGCAGCCGGGTGGACGCGATCCGGATCGCCGAGGAGATGGGCTGGCTGTCGGTCGGGCCCCGGCCCTGACGACCCGCGGGCGGCCCGGGCTACGCCCCGCGTACGCCCCACCGCCTCAGCGGGTCCCGGCGGGGCGCCGCCAGTGGCCGGTGAGGTCGCGGTAGAGGCCGGAGCGCGTCAACAACTCCTCGTGGCTGCCCGCGACGGCGTCCGTCCCGTCCATCACCAGGACCCGGTCGGCCCGCAGCGCCGAGCTCATCCGGTGGGCGATCACCAGCAGGGATCCCGGGCGGCGGACGAACGCCTCCTCGGCCCGGGCCTCGGCGGCCGGGTCCAGGTGGCAGGTCGCCTCGTCCAGGACGACCAGCGCGGCCGGGGACAGGTAAGCGCGGGCCAGCGCGATCTGCTGGCGCTCGCCCGCCGAGAGCTCCGCCGGGACGACCTGCGCCCGGTAGCCGCCGAGCCGCTCGACCAGCCCCTCCAGGCCGATGGCGACCACCGCCCGGTCCACCTGCTCGGGGGCGGCCCCGGGGTTGAGGTAGCGCAGGTTCTCGTCCAGGGTGCCGGTGAGGACGTAGGCCTCCTGCGGGATCAGGACGCGGTGCCGGGCGAGTTCGACGGGGTCCTCGGGCAGCGGGCGCCCGCCCAGGCGCACCTGCCCGGCGGTCGGCCGGAGCACTCCGGTGACCAGGCCGGCCAGGGTCGACTTGCCGATCCCGCTGGGCCCGACCACCACCAGGTGCTCCCCGGGAGCGATCGTCAGGTCGAGGTCGCGGACCACCGGCTCGGAGCCGGGGCCGTAGGCGAAACCGACTCCGCTGAGCTCGACGCCGTACGGGCCGGGCGGGCGCGGCCCGTACGGGGTGGCGGGCGTCGGGGCGGCGGGGGTGGGCAGCGCGGCGGGCGTCGGGGCGGCGGGTCGAGGGGGCGCCGACTCCAGGATGCGCCGCAGGGTGACCGCCAGCCGTACACCGCTGCCGCCGAGGCCCTGGACCAGGGTCTGCAGGGCGGGTTGGAGCCCCTGCACGATGTAGGTGACGGAGCCGAGCAGCGCGCCGGCCGTCACACCCCGGCCGGTCAGCCAGGAGGCCGTGGACAGCAGCAGGACCAGCGGGAGCCAGCCGCCGACGGCCAGCACGAAGGTCCGGCCGGCGGTCAGCCGGGCGACCCGCTCGGCCGCGCGGACCTGCCGCTCGACCGCCGCCGACAGCCGGTCGCCGGTCCAGCGCTCGGCGCCGGCCGCGGTCACGTCGCGCAGACCGCCGATGACGGCGCCCGCCTCGGCGGCGAGCCGCTCGTCCGCGAGCAGCAGCTCGCGCTGGCCGTCGGTGGCGCGGCGGAGCATCAGCGCCAGCAGGCCCGCCGCGGCGAGCAGCGGCGGCAGGACCACGGCCAGCACCAGCGGCTCCAGGAAGCACATGCCCAGCAGGGCGCCGCCGACGCTGAAGACGAACCGGCGGACGACCATGGTGATCCCGGCGTAGGCCTCGCGGACCATCTCCACCTGCTGGGTCAGCCGGGCGACGCCCGAGGTGTCGGGCCGGCCGGGGGCCGTCCGCGCCGCGTGCAGCCCGCCGGTGACCACCCGGCGGACCAGGTCGTCCCGCAGCGGCTCCACCAGGACCGCCAGCCGCGGGTAGACCTGGCGGGTCGCCCACGCGCCGACGAAGACGGCCGCGCCGAGCAGGGCCAGGTAGGCCATGCCGACCGCCGGGCGCCCGGCGCCGAAGCCGGAGTCGACCGAGCCGGCCACCAGACGGCCGGCCGCGAAGCCGGGCAGCGCCTCGACCGCCGACCACAGCGCCAACTGGGCGACCACGCGCGGGCGTCGGCGGAGCGGGGCGAGGAGTTCGGTGCGCAGGGAGACCTCGGGGGTGGCGGTCATCTGCCCACCTCGGCAGGGCTGGTGCGGGCGGCGGCAGGGTGGGCCCCGGCGGTGGGCGGGTCGTGGTCGGCGGACGGGTCGTCGGTGGCCGGCGGGTCGTCGGTGGCCGGCGGGTCGTCGGCGGGCGGCGGGTCGTCGGCGGGCGGCGGGTCGTCGGCGGGCGGCGCCTCGGGGCGGAAGACGGCGCGGTACTCGGGCAGGGCCCAGAGTTCGCCGTGCGGGCCGATCCGCCGGATGCCGCCGCCGTCCAACCAGGCCACCAGGTCGCACCGGGCGGCGGTGGAGGCCCGGTGGGCGACGATCAGGCGGGTGCGGCCGGCCAGGTCGGTGGTGAGCGCGGTGCTGACCTCGAACTCCGTCACGGTGTCCAGGCTGGAGGTCGCGTCGTCGAGCACCAGGACCCGGCCCCGGTGCGCGAACGCCCTTGCCAACCCGAGGCGTTGGGCCTCGCCTCCGGACATCGGCACGCTCCGCGGGTCGGTCCGGTAGCCCTCCGGGAGGCGCTCGACGAAGATGTCGATGCAGGCGGCCGCGGCGGCCCGGGTGAGCCTCGGCCGGTCCTCCGCCGTCACCTCGCCGAGGAGGACCGCCTCCCCGAGGGTGGCGCCCAGCAGGGCGGGGCGTTCGAAGGCGTACCCGATCGCGCCGCGCAGCGCCTCGTGCGACAGCTCGGGCAGCGGGACGCCGTCGAGCAGGACGGTCCCGCCGTGCGGGTCCGCCAACCGGCCCGCCACCGAGGCCAGCAGGGACTTGCCGGTGCCGGAGCGGCCCACGATCGCGAGCGAACTCCCGCCCGGCACCGTCAGGTCGAGGTCGTCGAGCAGCGTCCGCCCGTCCACCCGTACGGTGACCCCGCGGAGCTCCAGGCGCCCGGGGCCGGCCGGTAGCGTCCCGGTGCCGTACGCCATCGCGGGCTCCGCGAGCACCTCCCGGACGCGTCCGGCGCCGGCCCGGGCCCGGGCGAGCCGGCCGAGGAGCATCGCGGTCATGCCGAGCCCGGCGCCCAGGGCGGCGTACCGGGAGGCGGCCAGCATCTCGCCCGGGGTGACCCGGCCGGCGGCCAGCCCGAAGCCGGCCACCGAGAGCACGGCGACGTCCAACAGCGGCGCCAGCAGGGCGCTCTGGGACGCGACCTTGGTCTGCGCCCGCCAGAAGCCGTGGCCGAGGCCGCTCAGCTCCGGCAGCGGGCGCAGCACCCGCTCGGCCTCCCGGTCGGTGGTGCCCGCCGCCGCGATGGTGCGCATGCCGCCCAGGGCCTCGACGAAGCCGGCGGCGATGGCGCCCTGGACCTTCTGGTACCGGGCGATCAGGACCGACATGTCCTGGGCGTACGAGCGCAGGAACAGGATCAGCGCGGGCATGCCGATCAGGAAGGTCAGGGCCAGCCAGGGGTCGATCAGCCAGAGCGCGACCACGCTGGTGAGGGTCGGCAGCACGGAGAGCGCCGCCCAGACGGCGGCCTCCGCGGCGGCGCCCGCGTCGGCGGCGCCGCCGATCAGCCGGGCGGTGAGGTCGCCGGGGTCGAAGCGGGCCGCGGCCCGGCCTCCGAGGGTGAGCAGGTGGGCGAGTTGGGCCCGGCGCAGCCAGGCCGTGCCGGCGGCGGAGCCGCGGCCGGCGGCGAGGTCGGACAGCACCTCGCAGACGACGAAGGCGGCGATCACCGCCGCGCAGGTGGTGATCCGGCCGTCGTCCGCCCGGCCGGCCATCGCACTGTCCACGGCGGAGCCGACCACCGCGGGCAGCAGCACCTGGGTCAGCACGCTGCCGAGGGCGGCGAGCACCAGCAGGACGGCCCAGCCGCGGGCGTGGAGGACCGCGCGCAGCAGCAGGCGGTCGGCGGACCGGCCGGGGGCCGACGGGGAGCCGGGGGCCGCTGCGGCGCGGCCGGGCGGCGACTCGGTGGGGCCGGTCGGTGCCGGGGAGCCGGTGGTCGCCGGGGAGTCGGTCGTCACTCTGCCCCCTCCGGGTCGTCGCGGGTTGAACTGTGGGTGCCGCGCGGGTGCCGGGCCGCCGGGCGGGCTCCGCGGTCGGGCGGTCGTACGGGCGGGCCGTGAAGCGCGCCGGCCTTCCAGTCCTGGGCGGGATCCCGCCCAGGACCGGAAGGCCTAGCCGCCTAGTGCTTCAGTCGGCGTCAGTTACACCACAGCCAGCTGGAGTTCGAGCAGTCGGTGCTCTTTCCGCTGTCCATGGGAGCCAGCTCCTCGGCCTCGGCCGGAAGCTCCATCGCCTGCAGGTCAAGCAGAGCCATGATCCTGTCCCCTCTCTCTCGTGTGCCGTGCGGTGGTCGGTGCAGCCGTGCGCGGGTGTACCGACCCGACCTGGAGGTCAGGTCAGTTGCACCACAGCCAGCTGGAGTTCGAGCAGTCGGTGCTCTGGCCGCTACCCATGGGGGCCAGCTCCTCGGCTTCGGCGGGCAGCTCCATCGTCTGCAGGTCAAGCAGCGCCATGGTTCTCTTCCTTTCCACTGGTGCCGGTTCCGCCCTCGCGGGCGGGCACCCCTCCGGGAGCGGAGGGGCAGTCTGTGGGGGCGCACGGGCGTGCGTCGGTTCGGGCGGCGCGCGCCCGTGCGCCGGTCGGGGGAGGCGAGCACGACTCGGGGAGTCCGGGCCCGGCAGGTCCGGGCTCAGGGGGTCCGGGGCTCAGGGGGTCCGGGCCGGCCCGAGGAACGGCAGGTGGACCGGGGTGTCGCCGAGCGCCGCGCCGAGGGCGAGCAGAACGCCCGCCGAGCCGGTGCCGAGGTCCATCGACAGCCGGAGCAACTGCTCACCGGGGTAGGCGAGTTGCCCCTGGTAGGCGAGCGCGTGCAGGGAGAACGCCCTGATCTGCGCCACCACGTCCGGGTCGTCGGCCGGCTGCGGGTGCCGGGAGGTCTCGACGAGGTGCTGCAGGATGCCCGCCCGGCCGTTGAACAGGCCGGACAGCACGTAGTGCTCGGACTGCGAGGAGATCCGCACGCCGTCGGCGGCGACCCGGAACCGCTCGTCCTCGCGGTGCGCGAGGTAGCGCTCCAGGACGATCCCGAGGCCCGCACTGCCGGTCGCCAGGTAGGGCATCGAGCGCCAGCCCTCGTTGACGTGGAGCGCGCCGTCCTCGCGGGTCACGCAGCGGCGCAGGTCCTGCCGCAGGGCGGTGGCGGCCAGGTCCAGGTAGGCCTGGTCGCCGGTCCGCTCGTACAGCCGGACGAACATCAGGGCCGGCCCGGCCGATCCCCGCATCAGCCCGGCGTGCGGGTGGCGCCCGCCGCTGGTCCCGGCCACGTCCTCGGCGCCGCCGAGCTGTCCGGCCACCAGGTCGGCGGCCCGGACGGCGGCCTCGTGCAGCGTGGACTCGCCGGTGGCGTCGGCGAAGTGCGCGAGGTTGAGCGCGAGGCCCGACAGGCCGCTCTGCAGGTCGGTGCCCAGGCGCTCCCAGCCCTCGGCGAGGCAGAGCTCCAGGACCTTCAGCGCCTCGGCGCGGTGGCCGAGCCGGTCGAGCACGTACGCCACGCCGTGCAGGCCGTCGTAGAAGCCCAGCCGGGCCCGGGCGTCCTTGCGCAGGGCGCGGTCCAGCAGCCACTGCTCGTGCTGCGGGTAGCGGCCGGCGCCGGTCGCTTCCAGCGCGTAGAGCACTCCGGCGGCGCCGTGGGCGAGGTTGAGCCCGCCGGTGCTGAACTGCTCGACGTCGCCGGGGAACAGTCGGTCGTCGCGGTCGGGGGTGGCGCTCGCCAGGATGGCGCCGGCCAGCGAGTCACGGGTGGCGGTCCAGGCGGAGCGGTCGGGTGTCGGCAGCGGCAGGGCCGCCGGGTCGAAGACCGTCGCCGAGGTCCCGGTGGAGGGAACGGCGGGCCGGTCGGACCCGTCCGCCGGGCCGAGGATGTCCCGTACCGCGGCGTCGAGGAACTCGCGCGGCACCGGGAAGCGCTCGGCGATCTCGTCGGCCAGGTGCCGCGCCTTGCCGAGGCTCTGGCGCAGCATCGCGGTCAGCGGCATGAACATCGCCAGCCGGATGCAGCCCAGGGCGTAGCGGTCGACGGCGAAGCCGGTCCGGTCGCGCGGCGCCGCGTAGGCGGGGTTGCCGAGCGCGGGCTTGGCCCGCTCCTCCACCGGGGAGGCGACCTCGTAGTCGATCAGCGCGACGCTGCCGTCCGGGCGGACCATCACGTTGAACGGGTGCAGGTCGCCGAAGACGACGCCCCGCCCGTGCACCGCCTCGACCGCCTCCTCGACGGCCCGGCAGATGCCGAGCGCCCAGTCCGTGTACCCGGCGATCTCGGCCCGGTCCGTCCGCGCGCCGTTGTACGGGTAGCGGCGGCCGAAGAACTTGTTCAGCGGCTGGCCGTCCAGGAACTCCTCGACCAGGAAGTGGTGGTCGCCGACCACGAAGTAGTCGATCACCTTCGGCACGACGCTCAGCCCGGCGAGGCGTTCGAGGATGACCCGCTCGTGCCGGAGCCGCTCGACGGCGTCCTTCCCGTCGTTGGTCAGTCCCGCGTAGGCCCGGGCCTCCTTGAGCACGATCTTCGCGCCGGTGCGGGTGTCCACACCGGTGTAGAGGCCGCCGCCGTTGGAGAAGTGCAACGCCCGTTCGATCCGGTACGGCAGGTTCTCCACCGTCTCCCGCTTGCGGGCGGCCAGCTGCGGGGCCAGGAACTCCGGCAGCTCCACCCACTCCGGGACGTGGAACACCGGCTCGCGCTTGTCCGGCAGCAGCGTGCCGTCCGGCGCCTCGATGGCCTGGACCAGAGCGCCCTGCTCGGAGACCGTGTGCCGCTCGGCGAAGCCGCCGTACCGCACGTAGAGCGGTCCCTCGTTCCAGCGCAGGTCGCTCAGGATGTACGGACCGGCCTCACCGCCGATACGCCCGTCCAGTGCGTCCAGCGCGGCCTTCAGCTGGGCCTCGTCGCGCGGGTAGATCGTGACGAGCTTTCCGCTGGCGCCCCGGTGCGCGTACTTCATGTTCCGGGTCTGCAGGATGTGCCGGCCGGAGAGGTGCTTGAAGGGGATGCGCTCGGCGTGGCAGTACTCCGCCACCGCGTCGAGGATCCGGTCGGCGTTCTGCTGCCGGCCCGAGGTGTGGATCTTCCAGCCCTGCTTCGGCAGCGGCTCGCCGCCCTCGGGGCGGTACACCACCCAGTCGCCGTGCGGGATCCTGCTCCAGCCCTCGGGGACCGGCCGGCCGGAGAGGGCGAAGTCGAGGCCCTCCTCCTTCAGCCCGGCGGGCGAGTCGAAGAACGTCGGATCGGCCATGCAGAACACGTCGTAATTCTTGGACATTCGCCACCCCCGTGACTTCTTCGCGTCAACGTCGAACGGATCAGAATGACGTGGAATAAGAATCGGCGGAACCCTCGGCCGAAGCCATCGGACGGGCCGGTGCGACGCCGGACGCCGATACCGGGGCATTTCGGTGGCCCGAACTCCCGGCGGTCCGTGTTTGATTACTTCGAACAAGGTCGATCCTTGCACCCGAACGGGACTTTGGCCACGCCGTACTCCATGGAATGCCCCATGCGATTCGCATGGGTCCGACCGTGGATTGCCCATCCCGCAGGCCTCCGGCCCCCTCGGACGGCCCCGCCCGGCCGTTCGCCCGTTACGCCGGTGTGCGGATTTGGCTAGGCTGGCCGGCGATAAGGGGCAGGGCGGCGCATCGAGGAGGGGATTCCCGTTTTCTCGCGGACTGCGGATTCCGGCGATCCGGAACAGGCCCATTCCGTTTCCGAGCCGGACCCGGCGGTCCGGCTCGACGGGGTGACCAAGGTGTACGGGCAGGGGGCGGGCGCCGTGCACGCCCTGCGCGGGGTGTCGATGGAGTTCCGGCGCGGCGGGTTCACCGCCGTCATGGGGCCGTCCGGCTCCGGGAAGAGCACCTTCCTGCACTGCGCCGCCGGACTCGACCGGCCGAGCTCCGGGCAGGTCCGGCTGGCCGGCCGGGACCTGGCGGGGCTGAAGCCGAACGAGCTGACGGTCCTGCGCCGGCAGCGGATCGGCTTCGTCTTCCAGGCCTTCAACCTCCTGCCTTCGCTGACGGTCGAGCAGAACATCACCCTGCCGCTGCGGTTGGCCGGGCGCCGGGCGGACAAGGCCTGGCTGGCGGAGATCGTCGAACGGACCGGTCTGACCACGCGGGTGCGGCACCTGCCGACCCAGCTGTCCGGCGGCCAGCAGCAGCGGGTGGCGATCGCCCGGGCCCTGGTCACCCGGCCCGAGGTGGTCTTCGCGGACGAGCCCACCGGCGCCCTGGACAGCGCCACCGGGAGCGAGGTCCTGCGGCTGCTGCGACACGTGGTGGACGGACTGGGCCAGACCGTGATCATGGTGACCCACGACCCGGTCGCCGCCTCCTACGCGGACCGGGTCTACTTCCTGGCCGACGGCAGCTTCGCCGAGGTCCTGGACGGGCCCACGCCCGAACGGGTCGCCGAGCGGATGACCCTCCTGGGAAGGCGCTGACGACATGCTCCTGCTGGCCTGGCAGACGGTGCGCGCCCGGAAGGCGGGCTTCGCCGGAGCCTTCACCGCGCTCGCCTTCGCCCTCGTCCTGACCGTGGGCTGCGGGGTCCTGCTGGAGTCCGCCCTGCGCGCCGGCACGCCCACCGAGCGCTACGCGGCGGCCCCGGTCGTGGTCGGCGACTCGACCCGGATCGCCGACGCCGGACCGCTGGTCACCCGGCTCGCCGCGCTGCCCGGCGTCGCGGCCGCCGTCCCGGAGGTCTCCTTCCCGGCGGCGGTGATCACCGCGGACGGCACGGTCCTGTCCGGCCCGCAGGGCGGCGCCTCGCTCGGGCACTCCTGGGCGAGCGCGGTGCTCGCGCCGTTCCGGCTGACCGCCGGCCGCGCCCCGGCCGGTCCCGACGAGGTGGTCCTGGACGCCGCCACCGCCGCCCGCGCCGGGGTCACGGCCGGGGGCACCGTCCGGCTGGCCACCACCGAGGCGCCGCGCGACTACACCGTGGCCGGACTCGCCTCGCCGGCACGGGAGTCGTCGCGCCAGAGCGCGCTCTTCTTCAGCCCCGAACGGGCCGCCCGGCTCGCCGGGACGGCGACCGGCGCGGACGCCGTCGGCCTGACCCTCAAGGACGGGGCCGATCCCCGCGAGGCGGCCGAGCTGGCCCGGCAGGCGCTGGCCGCGGCCGGGCCGCAGACCGGCGCGGAGTACGCGTCCGGACCCCGGGCGCGCACCGGGGACGAGCGCGGCGAGCTGGAGTTCTCCGGCACGCCCGGGCCCGGCGACGGACTCTCCTCACTCGCCGGGACGATGGGCGTGCTCTCGCTGTTCGTCTCGGTCTTCGTGGTGGCCGGTGCGCTCGCGCTCTCCGTCCAGCAACGGATGCGCGAGATGGCCCTGCTGCGGGCGATCGGCGCCACCACCGGGCAGGTGCGGCGGATGGTCGCGGCCGAGACGCTGGTGCTGGCCCTCGCCGCGGCGGTCGTCGGCGTCCCGCTCGGGATCGGCCTCGCGGCGGTGCTGCGCGGGGCACTGGTGGACCGCGGGGTGGTCAGCTCGGACGTACCGCTGCACATCGGACCGACCGCCCCGCTGATCGTCCTCGGCGGTGTCCTCGTCACCGCACAGCTGGCCGTCTGGGCCGCCGCGCGCCGGGCCTCCCGGGTCGAGCCCACCCAGGCGCTGCGCGACTCGGCCGCGCCGCCGCCCGGCATCGGGTGGATCCGGACCGGCCTCGGCCTGGTGACGCTCGCCGTGTGCGGCGTGGTGCTGGCCGGCTCGACGGACAGCCGCAGCGGGGTCGGTACGGCCGAGGGCATGGTGTTGGTGCTGCTGCTCGGGGTCGCGCTGATCGGGCCGCTGATCGGCCGGGTCGCCAGTACGGCGATCGGCGGGCCGGTGGGGCGGCTCTTCCCGATCGCCGGGTTCCTCGCCTCCGCCGCCCTGCGGGCCCAGCCCCGGCGCTTCGCCGCCGCCGTCACCCCGCTGGTGCTGGCGGTGTCCTTCACCGGCACGGTGCTGTTCGTCCCGGTCGTCAAGGCGCAGGCCAACGTGGCCGAGGACGGCCGGCGGCTGCTGGCCGACCACGTGGTCCAGGCTCGCGGCATCGGCCTGCCGCCGGAATTCGCCGACTCGGTACGGAAGTTGCCGGGTGTCGAGGCGGCCGGCGCGCTGGTGTCCAGCTTCATCACGGTGTCCGGCGGCTCCTCGGACACCGGCGGCGAGCACGGGGTGGACGCCCGGATCGTCGACCCGCAGGGTCTGGAGCGGCTGGTCGACCCCGGGGTGACGGCCGGCTCGCTGGACCGGCTGCGGGGCGCGAGCATCGCGCTCGGGCAGCGGACGGCCTCCCGCCTCAAGGTCGACGTCGGCGCCACCGTCCGGATCCACTGGGAGGACGGCAGCGAGGGCACCGCCACGGTCACGGCCGTCTACGACCGCGACGCCCGGTTCGCCGACGCGCTGCTGCCCACCGGCTTCGCCGCCGCCCACGCACCGGACCCGCTCGCGTCGACCGTGCTGGTCCGCTCCGCCCCCGGCGCCGACCCCCGGCAGGTGGACCAGGGGCTCCGGGGCCTCACCGCGGCCTATCCGATGGCCCGCCCGGCCACCCGGGCCGACTACGACGAGGCCCGCCGGCACCAGCAGGAGGCGGCCACCGCGGTCGGCCGGCTGCTGCTCGGCATGATCAGCCTGTTCACCGCCATCGCCGTGGTCAACACCCTGGTGATGGCCACCAGCGAGCGGCTGCGCGAGTTCGCGCTGCTGCGGCTGGTGGGCACCACCGACCGGCAGGTGCTGCGGATGATGGCCTGGGAGGGCGGGATCACCGTCGCCGTGGCGCTCGCCCTCGGCGCGGCCGTCACCGCCGCCGTGCTGGTCCCGGTCAGCCTGGCGCTCACCGGCACGGCCTGGCCCTCGCTGCCCGGGAGTTGGGAGGCCGCGGTGCTGGGCGGGGCGGCGTTGCTGGGGGTGGGCACCGTACTGCTGACCACCCGGCTGGCGCTGCGCAGGGAACCGGTCGAGGCGATGGGGGTGCGCGAGTAGCGGGGAGCGGGGACGGCGGGCGGGCCGTGCGCCCCGACGGTGTCGGGCCTCCTCAGGCGGCGTTGGAGGCCCTCGCGACCCGCGCCGCCCGGGCCTTCGCCCCCCGGGCGGCCGAGGCCTCGACGACCGCCGCGAGGTGGAACCAGCCGGAGCCGTCCCGCTCCGCGGTCAGGCGGCCGCCGACGGCCAGCAGCCGTTCGGTGAGGTTCTCGATGCCGTGGCCGCCACCCGCGGCCACTTCGCCGCCACCCGCGGCCGCTTCGCCGTCCGGCGCGGGCTGTTCGCCCTCCGCCGGGGCTCCGTCGTTGGAGACCACCAGGCTCACCGTGCCCAGGGCGTCCCGTCGGGCCCGGATCTCGCAGTGCCGGGGCACGCTGTGCCGCAGCATGTTGGTGACCGCCTCCCGCACCACGGTGGCCAGCACCGTGTCCAGTTCCGGGCGGAGCACCCCGCAGTCCAGGTCGACCTCGGCGCTGATCCCGGCCGCCCGCAGCGCCGAAACGGCCGAACGGGACTCCCGGGCCAGGGACATCTGGTGGTCGCCGCTGGAGATCCACCGGGTGTCCGACATCGCCTGACGCACCATCACCAGCACCTCGGAGATCTCCGCGCGGGCCCGCTTCGGGTCCTCCAGGGCCAGCCGCTCGGCCAGTTGGCACTTCAGCGCGGCCACCGAGAGGCTGTAGCCGAGCAGGTCGTGCAGGTCGCGCGCGAAGCGCAGCCGCTCCTGGTCCACCGCTCGCTCCGCCAGCTCCGTCCGGGCCGCCCGCAACTCGGCGGTCAGATCGGCGAGTCGGGCCACGCCGTACACCACGATGCCGCCCACGGCGGCGGAGACGACGGCGTTGACGCACTGGCCGAAGTTCCCGTCCAGGGCCGCGCAGACCGGCCACTGGCCCGCCACCAGGACGGCGAAGAGGATCCAGGAGCGGGGCGCGGCGACGGTCAGCAGCACCGACCCGGCGAAGGACCCGGGGATGCCGACCCAGGAGCCGTCGAACACCAGGAACGGCAGGTAGGTGAGCATCCCGTGGGCGTACAGGCTCCACGGCCACCAGAGCCGCTCCGGCCGCCACGCGACGGTGTGCGCGATCTGGAAGCCGAGCAGCAGCAACAGGACGACCACGGCGGACAGTTGGTACGCCAGGCCGTCGTGGTTGCGGACGGTGGCCACCACCGAGGCGACGAAGAAGCCGACGGCCACCATGACCACGATGCCCCGGGTGAGTCTCGACAGGGGGTCGCCGCCCGCCAGGGGCGCCCGGAGCCCGCCCGGCCGCCACGGGTGACGATCACCGTCGAGTCGGTACGCGCTGTGCCCCAAGGTGAGCTCCCGGTGGACGATGTGACCCGTCGTCGGCCTGCGGGAGCCGACGCGCACGCGGCGCGACCCCCGTGCGCCTCATCCAGAGCATAGTTCCCGTCGGCAATCCTCCGTTGACAATCCGTCATTGACCGGAATCGGTGGAGTTCACCCGCCCGTCGACCGCCACCGGACCGATCGCAATCGCCGTCCATTTCCCGAACTTGCGGAATTGCCCGGCGCACTGCACCTCGCCGGGCAATCCGCCGGAGCGGCCGCGGACACGGTTCAGCGATCGGATTCGGCCAGGTCCAGGACGAAGGCGGGAACATCCACCGTGCCCCAACCACTCGCCGTGTCGAATCCCACACCGGCGCCGCATCCGGGAACTCCGCCGCAGTCATTGCGGCCCTCCGTGACATCGGTGATTCCGGCCGCCGCACCGCGCGGACCGATCCGGTACAGCCGGGGTCGAGGGAGCCGAGCCGGCCGCCGTGCCGCTGGACCGCGAGGGCCGCCACCCCCGCGAACAGGGCCGCGGACTGGGAGCTGCCGCGGGAGCCCTGCATGGTGATGTCGGGGATCGACCGGCCGCCACCCGTCGCACCGCCGCCGCCCCTCGCGCTCTCCCCGCCCGCCGCCCGCCGCCCGCCGCCCGCCGCCCGCCGCCCGGCACCGAACGCTGCCGCCCCGGCCCGCGGCAGTGCTCGGCGTTCACGCCGGGGTCCGTGCAGGACGACGCCTTCCCCAGCGGCTCGTACGTCCGGATGTCCGCCGCCGGCAATCCGTAGGCCCGGTCGTACTGCTCGATGAATTCCGGCAGTCCGGGATCTCCGAAGGAAACCAGGACGCCGACCCTCACGCCTTTTCCGGTGATTCCGCGCTGCCACAGTTCCGCGGCCTTGTACGGCACCTCGACGGACGGCTCCCGCGCCGGTCCGGCCGTCGCGGAATCCTCCCGTGTCGCGGCCGAACCGGGCCGGGCCGCACCGAGCAGAATTCCGCAGAGCACCGGGAATATGACGGCGGTCCGGCGCCAAGAGGCGGTGCGACGATGTGTCGGATCCGTTCCCACGTCCACGCTCTCCCCTTGTCGTCGAGGGCTCCTCGCGCCTCGTGATCCGGTTCGAGCGGGCGGAGGTCACGGCCCCGCGGCGGGATCGTGGGTGATCCACGGGCGGTGCGGTGGAAAAAATCCCCGACGGGAGCGATGAGTTCCGCGGCGGGCCCCGGTCTACCCCTGTGACCGGCCCGACCGACGACAGAAGGAACTCCCATGAGCACCGTGGTCTCCACCGACGGCACCACCCTCGCCTGCACCGTGACCGGCTCCGGCCCGGCGGTCGTCCTGGTGGACGGGGCGATCACCCACCGCGCCTTCGACCCCGGCGTCGCGATCGCCGAGCAGCTCTCGGCGCACCACACCGTGTGGGCCTACGACCGGCGCGGCCGCGGCGGCAGCGGGGACACCGCGCCGTTCGCGGTGGAGCGCGAGATCGAGGACCTGGCCGCCGTGATCGCGGCCGCCGGTGGCTCCGCCGCCGTCTTCGGCATCTCCTCGGGCGCCGCGCTCGCGCTGCGGGCCGCCGCCGCGGGCACCGACATCAGCCGACTCGCCGTCTACGAGCCGCCGTTCAGCACCGGGGACGGGCAGCGCGCCCGCTTCGTCGGGTACGTCGCCGAGTTGGAGGCGGCGCTCGCCGAAGGGCGTCGCGGGGACGCCGTCGAGGCCTTCATGACCTTCGTCGGAATGCCCGCGGAGGCGGTGGACGGGATGCGCGCCGCCCCGGTGTGGCCGCTGTTCGAGGCGGTCGCGCCGAGCCTGGCGTACGACGCGGCGGCGCTCGGCGCGCGGACCGGCGCGCCCGTCCCGGTCGACCTGCTGGCCGGGATCACCGTGCCGACCCTGGTGCTGGACGGCGGCGCCAGCCCGGAGCTGCTGCGGGCGCCCTCCGCCGCGGTGGCCGAGGCCGTGCCGGGCGCCGAGTACCGGACGCTGGCCGACCAGACCCACGACGTGGCGGCCGAGGCGCTGGTCCCGCAGCTGGTGACGTTCTTCGCCTGACTCCCCCGGTGCGGGCAGGCCGAAGGCGAGTCCTAGTCTTCCGGGAACGGAGGAACGGAGAACGAGGAAGCATGGACACGGACTTCACGGACATTCCCACCACCACCCTGGCCGACGTCCTGGGCCGGGCGCAGGTCATGGACACCGGACTGCGCCCGCTCTGGACCGGGATGCCCCGGGTGGCCGGCCCGGCGTTCACCGTGCAGTGCCCGCCCGGCGACAACCTGATGCTGCACGCCGCGATCCACCGGGCCGAGCCCGGCTCGGTGATCGTGGTCGAGTCCGGCGACCTGGACTACGCGCTGGCCGGCGGCAACGTGTGCGCCGTGGCGCAGCGCCGGGGCGTGGCGGCCTTCGTGGCCGACGGCCTGATCCGGGACCTCGGTGAGGTGCGGGAGCTGGGCTTCCCGGTCTTCGCCCGCGGGGTGATCCCGATTCCCGGGGCGAAGAAGGCGCTGGGCACGCACGGCGCCGTGGTGCGCTGCGGCGGCGTGCTGGTGGCGGCCGGCGACATCGTGGTGGCCGACGAGGAGGGCGTCGTGGTGGTGCCCGCCGCCGAGCGCGACCGGGTGCTGGAGGCGGCCCGGGCGAAGCTGGCCAAGGAGGCCGCCCAGAGCCTGGACGCGTGGGAGGCGGAGCACCGCGAGCGGATCGAGCGGGCCCTCGCCGAGGTGGGCTTCCAGGGCTGACGGGCGCCTCCTCGCCGGCCGGTCAGCCCCGGTACAGCCCGTCCAGCTCGCCGTAGCCGAGCGCCCCGTCGAGCTCCGTCAGCGTTCCGGCGCCGAGCAGCTCGGCGGCGGCGCGGCGGGCCGCGGTGTACGCGAGCTGGGCGAGGCCGGTGCCGATGCTGACGCGCCGCACCCCCGTGGCGGCGAGTTCGGCGACGGTCGGCCCGCCGGGGACGGCCATCGCGTTGACCGGCAGCGTCGAGCGCTCGCACAGCTCGGTGAGGGCGTCGAGGTCCAGCAGCCCGGGGACGAACAGGCCGTCGGCACCCGCCTCGGCGTAGGCCTCGGCCCGGACCAGGACCTCGTCCAGCCCGCCCAGCCCGAACAGGACGACATCCGTGCGGGCGTTGACCACCAGCTCGGGCAGCCCGGCCGCGTCCGCCGCGGTACGGGCCGCGCGCAGCCGCTCGGCCTGCTCGGCCACCGGGAACAGCGGACCGCCGACGGCCGTGGAGTCCTCCAGGTTGACGCCGGCCGCACCGACGCCGACCAGGGCGGTCACCGTCCCGGCCACGTCGGCGGGCAGCGGCCCGTAGCCGCCCTCGGCGTCGACGGTGACCGGCAGATCCACCGCCGCGACGATCCGACGGGCCGCCTCGACCGCCGCCGCCCGGTCGAGCCGCTGGCCGTCCCCGTGCCCGAGCGACCAGGAGACGCCGCCGCTGGTGGTGGCGACCGCCGGGGCGCCGGCCGAGGCGATCACGGCTGCGCTGCCCGCGTCCCAGGCGTTGGGCAGGACGAGCACGCCGTCCGCGACCAGCTCGCGCAGCCGCAGCGCCCGCGCACGGGACTCGGGAGTGGTGGACATGGGTGTCACCGGCTTTCGTACGGATCGGTGGGGACGCAGGCATCCTGCGCGCCGGTCCGCCGCCCCACCAGTGATTAAGCTGAGGCCGAATCTTCCGCGGAGGGGGCCGGATGCGGACCGAACTGAACTTCTCCACCCAGGACTTGGCGCTGACCCGGTTCGCCGTCTCGCCGATGCAGGAGGTGGTGACCAGCCTGCGCGCCCTGGCCCACTCCCCCGTCCCGGCGCTGCACCGGCCCTGGGCCGGGCAGGTCCGCGAGCGGCTGGCCGCCGCCGGTCCGGCCCTGGAGCGGCTGACCGCCCTGGTGCCGCCCACCGGCCACCTGCCGGACTTCCTCAACCCCGCCCCGGCCGGCTTCGCCCCGACCCTCACCGAGGAGCTGGCCGCGATCACCGCCACCGGCGCCGATCAGGTCCGGGCCGACCTCGACATCCTGGCCGCCGAGGCCGGCGGCCGGCTGCCGGCCGTCCTCGACCCGCTGTACCGCGACCCGGCCGCGCAGCTGCCCCGGCTGGCCGCCGACCTCCGGGCCTACTGGGAGCCGGCGCTCGCCCCGTACTGGGCCCGGATCCGCGCGCTGCTCGCCGCGGACGTCCTGCACCGCTCCCGGCAGGCCGCCGAGCACGGCACCGCGCGGATGCTGGACGGGCTGCACGACACCGTCCGCTGGGACGGCTCCGCGCTGCGGCTGGAGCAGCGGCACTGCGCGGTCACCCGGCTGACCGCCGGGGCCGGGCTGCTGCTCCTGCCCTCGGCCTTCGCCTGGCCGAAGGTGCTCACCCGGGTGCTGTCGCCCGATCCGCCGCAGCTGATCTACCCGGCGCGCGGCACGGCCACCCTGTGGGAGCGCCGGCCGGGCGCAACGGACCGGATCGACGCGCTGGGCGGCGTCCTCGGGCGCTCCCGCGCCCGGCTGCTGGCCGAGCTGGACTCCCCCGGCTCCACCACCGAGCTGGCTCACCGCACCGGACTGTCCCCGGCCGGCGTGTCGCAGCACCTCACCGCCCTGCGCACGGCGGGCCTGACCAGCGCACACCGCGCGGGACACGCCGTCGTCCACGCCCGTACGGCGGTCGGCGATTCCCTGTTCGACCAGGACGGACAGCCGTTCGAGTAGGACCTGCCCGGGGGCTCCCGGCGAGCGCCCCGCCCGATGACCCGCCGGTACGAATGGCCCCGCACGGCACACCTCGGCACACCCCCTCCTCATATGATCGGAGCGACATGCGCCATGCTTGGTGATGCAGAACACTGAACGGAACTTGCGCCGGACGGCCCACCCGCCGGACGGCCGAGAAGGAGGAAGCACGTGGACGACGTTCTGCGGCGCGCCGCACTCTTCGCGGCACTCGACGACGAACAGGCCGGCGAGCTGCGCGCTTCCATGACCGAGGTCACCCTCGCCCGTGGGGAGTCGCTGTTCCACGAGGGCGACCCGGGCGACCGGCTGTACGTCGTCGCGGAGGGCAAGGTCAAGCTGCACCGCGCCTCCCCGGACGGCCGCGAGAACATGCTGGCCGTCCTCGGCCCCAGCGAGATGATCGGCGAGCTGTCGCTGTTCGACCCGGGCCCGCGCACCGCGACCGCCAGCGCGCTGACCGAGGTCAAGCTGCTCGGCCTGGGCCACGGCGACCTGCAGCCCTGGCTGCACGCCCGCCCCGAGGTCTCCATCGCGCTGCTGCGGGCCATCGCCCGCCGCCTGCGCCGGACCAACGACGTGATGTCCGACCTGGTCTTCTCCGACGTGCCCGGCCGCGTCGCCAAGGCCCTGCTGGACCTCTCCCGCCGCTTCGGCGTGCAGTCCGAGGAGGGCATCCACGTCGCCCACGACCTCACCCAGGAGGAGCTGGCCCAGCTGGTCGGCGCCTCCCGCGAGACGGTCAACAAGGCGCTCGCCGACTTCGCCGGCCGCGGCTGGCTGAAGCTGGAGGCGCGGGCGGTGGTCCTGCTGGACGTCGAGCGGCTGTCCCGCCGCTCGCGCTGACGCGCCGCGCGGCCGCACCGCGCACCACGCCGAAGGGCCCGTCCGTACGGACGGGCCCTTCGGCGTCGACGCCCCCGGTCGCGGGGGGGCGGCCCGGTCGCGGAGGGCGGCCCGGATCAGTCGCCGTCCGGGATCAGCCCGTGCTCCGCCAGGTAGTCCAGCTGGGCCCGGACGGACAGCTCCGCGGCCGGCCAGAGCGCCCGGTCCACGTCGGCGTAGACCCGCGCCACCACCTCGGGGGCGGTCCGGCAGCCCGACTCGACCGCGGTCTCCACCTGGGCGAGCCGGGTGGCCCGGTGCGCCAGGTAGTAGTCGACCGCGCCGAGCGCGTCCGCGAGCACCGGGCCGTGGCCCGGCAGCACGGTCCGCACGCCGTGGTGGGAGGCCATCGTGTGCAGCCGGCGCAGCGAGTCCAGGTAGTCGCCGAGCCGCCCGTCGGGGTGGGCGACCATCGTGGTGCCGCGGCCCAGCACGGTGTCGCCGGTGAGGATCGAGCCGTCCGCCGGCAGGTGGAAGGTCAGGGAGTCCGAGGTGTGGCCGGGGGTGGCCACCACCCGCAGGTCCAGGCCGCCGACGTCCAGGCGCTGGCCGCCGACCAGGCCCTCGGAGCCCAGCCGGTGCGCCGGGTCCAGGGCCCGGACCTCGGTGCCGGTGAGTTCGGCGAACCGGGCCGCACCCTCGGAGTGGTCGGCGTGGCCGTGGGTGAGCAGGGTCAGCGCGATCCGCTTGCCGCGCTCCTCGGCCAGGTCGATCACCCGGCGCAGGTGCTCCTCGTGCAGCGGGCCGGGGTCGATCACCACGGCCAGGTCCGAGCCGGGCTCGGAGAGCAGCCAGGTGTTGGTGCCGTCCAGCGTCATCGGCGACGGGTTCGGCGCCAGCACGCACAGCGCCCGGGCGGTGGCCTCGCCGCCGACGACGGCGGCGGGGTCACCCGGCAGCAGGCCGCTCATGCGCCCACCTCGCTACGCTCGGCAGGCGCTTCGCGCAACGCACACCCCTCGATGACTCGCTCACTCCGCTCGCTCATGCGCCC
>NZ_JBIWJF010000015.1:0-116379 GCF_044764985.1 Kitasatospora sp. NPDC093550 | reverse complement strand
CGCCCACCTCGCCGCGCCCGGCAGGCGCTTCGCGCAACGCACACCCCTCGATGACTCGCTCACTCCGCTCGCTCATGCGCCCACCTCGCCGCGCCCGGCAGGCGCTTCGCGCAACGCACACCCCTCGATGACTCGCTCACTCCGCTCGCTCATGCGCCCACCTCGCCGCGCCCGGTGTGCTCGCTCCGTTCGGTGGGCCGCTCGCTCACCGGCCGCCTCCGCCGTCCCGATGGAGGGCCCGCAGCGGCAGCGCCCGGACGAGGGCGCGCTGCGCCACCTCGACGAACGGGACCGGCTCGTCGCAGGCCGGGGTGCGGGGGATCAGACGGCGGGCGGGTATCTCGGGTGCCGTCCGGCGAGCCACCTCGTTGTGGGTCATCGGGCGTCGGTCCTTTCTCTGCGGTGGTGAGGGTGGGTCGTCTTCCCCGGGTCGTCTTCCCCGGGTCGTCTTCCGCGGGTCGACTTCCCCGGGTCGTCGTCTCAGGAGTCCTCGGGGAACTCGCCGTCGATGGTCAGCTCGTCGTACCCCGGCCAGCGGACCGTCATGCGGTCCCCGCGGACCTCGGCCCGGCCCAGCACCGGCTCCAGCCGGCGGTCGGCGGCCGCCGCCAGCGCCTCGGCGGCGGTGCGCACCGGCGACAGCTCGCGCAGCACCGTGACGGTCGGCGGCAGCATGCCGAACCGGCCCTCCCGGTGGCCGCGGACCGCCTCCGCCGGGCTCAGCCAGGCCACCCGGTCGGCCTCGCCGACCTCCAGGGCCGCGCGCTGGCCCTCCGGCAGGGCCGCCACGAAGAACCAGGTGTCGTACCGGCGCTCCTCGAACTCCGGGGTGATCCAGCGGGCCCAGCCGCCCAGCAGGTCGCTGCGCAGCACCAGGCCGTGGTCGCGGAGGAACGCGGCGAAGGACAGCTCGTGCGCCTCCAGCGCGGCCCGCTCGGCGGACCAGTCGCGCGGCGCGGCGACGCTCCCGGCATCCGGGCCGGCCAGCAGCACGCCGGCCTCCTCGAAGGTCTCGCGGACGGCCGCGCAGACCACGGCCCGGGCCGTCCGCTCGTCCACTCCGAGCCGACGCGCCCACTCCTCGGGCGGGGGGCCGGCCCAGCCGGTCTCGACCTCGGCGTCCCGCGGGTCCACCCCACCGCCGGGGTAGGCGTACATCCCGGCCGCGAAGGCCATCGAGGTGCGTCGGCGCAGCAGGTAGGCCTCCGGCCCGTCGGCGGCGTCGCGCAGCAGTACGACGGTGGCGGCGGGCCTGGGCACCGGCGGGGTCAGCACGCCGGATTCGACCGCCCGGATCCGGGCGGGCCACCCGGGCGGCATCGGGAGCGTCGTTGCTCGATGGTCCATGCCCGGATGCTAAGCGCACGGAGGCGGGGTCGGCCAGGGCCTGGCCCGCCTCCGTGATCACGTTCAGGCCTGCTTGACGCGCACCTGGATCTCGACCTCGACCGGGGCGTCCAGCGGCAGCACCGCGACGCCGACGGCGCTGCGGGCGTGCACGCCCGCCTCGCCGAGCACCTGGCCGAGCAGCTCGCTGGCGCCGTTGATCACGGCGGGCTGGCCGGTGAAGTCGGGGGCGGAGGCCACGAAGCCGACGACCTTGACGACCTGCTCGATCCGGTCGAGGTCGCCGATCACGGACTTCACGGCGGCCAGGGCGTTCAGCGCGCAGCGCTGCGCGAGCTCCTTGGCCTCCTCCGGGGACACCTCGGCGCCGACCTTGCCGGTGTTCAGCAGCTTGCCGTCGACGACGGGCAGCTGGCCGGAGGTGAACACGAACTCGCCGGACCGCACGGCCGGCACGTACGCGGCGACCGGCGCCGCCACCGGCGGCAGGGTCAGGCCCAGCTCGGCGAGCTTCGACTCGACGGCGCTCATGCGTTCTTCTCCCGCTTGAAGTAGGCCACCAGCTGCTCC
Organism: Kitasatospora sp. NPDC093550; assembly: GCF_044764985.1. Taxonomy (NCBI): domain Bacteria; kingdom Bacillati; phylum Actinomycetota; class Actinomycetes; order Kitasatosporales; family Streptomycetaceae; genus Kitasatospora; species Kitasatospora sp. NPDC093550. The sequence continues at coordinate 114,462 of NZ_JBIWJF010000015.1, read as the reverse complement.
GGGTTCGGGCCGGGCACGACCTGGACGAGCTCCCAGCCGTCCTCGCCGAAGTTGTCCAGGATCTGCTTGGTGGCGTGCACGAGCAGGGGCGCCGTCATGTATTCCCACTTGGTCATGGCCAGACTCTAGACGAGCCGCCGCGACGATCGGCGCGCTGCGGCGGGCGGCGTGTGAGGTGGGGCACAAAGAGGGCATGATCAGGCCTGGCAACCCCAGGTGCTCCGGGCATCCGGTGCGGTCCCTGGTTACCCTCGCGAGAGGGCACCCTGGTGAGGGGCACCCTCGTCAGGAGGGGACGCCCGTAGGACGGAGACGGACGGAGACGGAGCGTGGCACGCACCCCCGGCCAGGCGGACCGGCGCGACCCCGACTGGGAGGGCGTCCGGCTGCACGTGGTCAGCGGCAAGGGCGGCACCGGGAAGACCACGCTGGCCGCCGCGCTCGCGCTGGCGCTCGCCGCCGACGGCGGTCGGGTGCTGCTGATCGAGGTGGAGGGCCGGCAGGGCATCGCCGAGTTGTTCGGCATCGCCGCGCTGCCGTACGAGGAGCGCCGGATCGCCTCGGTCTCCCGTCGGCAGCTGGGGCTGCCCGCCGCGGGGGGCGGCTCCGGCGAGGTGTTCGCGCTGGCGATCGACACCGAGCAGGCGCTGCTGGAGTACCTGGAGATGTTCTACAAGCTCGGCCGGGCGGGCAAGGCGCTGCAGAAGGTGGGCTTCGTCGACTTCGCCACCACCGTCGCGCCCGGTGTCCGGGACGTCCTGCTCACCGGCAAGGCCTGCGAGGCGACCCGGCGCAAGGACCAGGACGGCCGGCGCCGCTACGACGCGGTGGTGATGGACGCCCCGCCGACCGGGCGGCTGACCCGCTTCCTGAACGTCAACGCCGAGGTCGCCGGGCTGGCCCGGATCGGCCCGATACACAACCAGGCGCAGGCCGTGATGCGGGTGCTCAAGTCGCCGGAGACCGCGGTGCACCTGGTCACCCTGCTGGAGGAGATGCCGGTGCAGGAGACGGTCGACGGCATCGCGGAGCTGCGCGAGGCGAAGCTCCCGGTAGGCGGGGTGATGGTCAACATGGTCCGGCCGCCGGTGCTGGACGCGGCGGCGGTGGCCGCAGTGGACGGCAACCACCGCGAGGAGGTCGCCCTGGCGCTCGGCGAGGCCGGGCTCGGCGGCCGCTCGCGCAAGCCGGAGACCGTCCGGGCGGCGGTGGAGCCGCTGATCGACCCGCTTCTGGAGCAGGCCAGGGAGCACGCCGAGCGGGTCGAGCTGGAGCGCGCGCAGCGCGCCGACCTGCAGCAGCTGCGGATCCCGACGTACGAACTGCCGCTGCTGGGCGAGGGCGTGGACCTCGGCGGGCTGTACCGGCTGGCGGGCGACCTGAAGCGGCAGGGGGCGGCATGACCACCAACGGCGTGCGGAGCACCGGGAAGCGGCTCGCGGTCGACGAGCTGATCGACGACCCGAAGACCAGGATCATCGTCTGCTGCGGCTCCGGCGGCGTCGGCAAGACCACCACCGCCGCGGCGATCGGCCTGCGGGCCGCCGAACGCGGCCGCAAGGTCGTGGTGCTGACGATCGATCCGGCCCGTCGGCTCGCCCAGTCGATGGGCCTGACCGAGCTCGACAACACCCCCCGGGTGGTCAAGGGGGTGACGGGCGAGGGGGAGCTCCAGGCCATGATGCTGGACATGAAGCGGACCTTCGACGAGGTCGTGCTGGCCCACGCCGAGCCCGAGCGGGCCAAGGCGATCATGGAGAACCCGTTCTACCAGTCCCTGTCGGCCGGCTTCGCGGGCACGCAGGAGTACATGGCGATGGAGAAGCTCGGGCAGCTGCGCGCCGCCGAGGAGTGGGACCTGATCGTCGTGGACACCCCGCCGTCCCGCTCGGCGCTGGACTTCCTGGACGCGCCCAACCGGCTCGGGTCGTTCCTGGACGGCCGGGTGATCCGGATCCTGACCGCTCCGGCCAAGGTCGGCGGACGCAGCGCGATGCGCTTCCTGAACGCCGGGATGGGCCTGCTCACCGGCACCCTGGGCAAGATCTTCGGCGCCCAGCTGCTCACCGACGTGCAGACCTTCGTGAGCGCGATGGACTCGATGTTCGGCGGCTTCCGCGAGCGCGCCGACCGCACGTACCAGCTGCTCAAGGCGCCGGGCACGGCGTTCCTGGTGGTGGCGGCGCCGGAGCGGGACGCGCTGCGCGAGGCGGCGTACTTCGTGGACCGGCTCGCCGCGGACCGGATGCCGCTGGCCGGGCTGGTGCTCAACCGGGTGCACGGCACGGGCGCCCCGCAGCTCACCGCGGAGCGGGCGCTGGCGGCGGCCGAGGCACTGGAGGAGAACGGCTCGGAGCACTCCTCGCCGGAGGCGGAGCTGCTCGCGGCCGGGCTGCTGCGGCTGCACGCGGAGCGGATGCAGATCATGGGGCGGGAGCGGCGCACCCGCGACCGCTTCGTCTCGGTCTACCCGGACGTGCCGATCGTGGAGGTCCCGGCGCTGCCGGGCGACGTGCACGACCTGGACGGACTGCGGGCCATCGGGGGCCGGCTCAGCGGCACGGCGTAGGGCGCCACGGCGTAGGGCGCCACGGCGTAGGGCGGCACGGTGTCGGGCGGCCCGTAGGACGGCCCGGCGCGGGGGACCGCGGCGTGAAGCCCGCGGTGGGTGGAAGGGCACGGCGGGGGGCGGCGCGAGGCGGTGCGGCGTGGGCGCCCGCCGGGGCCGGCCGGCCCTGGGACCCGCTCCGGCGCGTGGCCGGTTCGGCCGGACTCAGCCCGCCTGGGCGTAGTCCGTCAGTATCACTCCGGTCGCGAGGGACTCCTCGTACTCGGTGCGGGCCGTCTCCAGCAGCCTCCGCCACGAGATGACCGTCGGGCGACGGCGCAGCAGCGCCCGGCGCTCGCGCTCCGTCATCCCGCCCCAGACCCCGAACTCCACCCGGTTGTCCAGGGCGTCCGCGAGGCACTCCGTCCGCACCGGGCAGCCGCTGCACACCGCCTTCGCGCGGTTCTGTGCCGCCCCCTGGACGAACAACTCGTCCGGATCACTCGTGCGGCAGGCGGCCTGCGCACTCCAGTCGTCAACCCAGCCCATGCCGGCGCCGTCCTCTCCCGTATTCGAGGCTCCCCCACGGCGGCAACGGCATATTCACCGTTGCCAGTTGAGGACGTTACGGAAGAACGACAGCTTGCAACAGCCCCTTCGGGCTCAATCTCGAATGACCCGATTGGACTATGGGTATCGGCCAGCTCACTCGTTGGAGTGATCGCAGGTCGCAGGCATTGCCAAAAGCGGAGCCCGCACTCTCGCCACAGGCGTCATCACGAAGCGTAACCGTTCACGCCGATGCGGCAGGCCTTGGCCGCTTCAAAACCCGGACATCTGCGGGCAATTCGGGCAACTCTCTCCACCCACAAGAGTGAGTGATGTTGACGCACCGAAGCTGTGCCAAGGCTGTGACAAGCCTAGGCGAACACCTGCCCCTCTGTACGGGAATCCGCGACGTAGGGTTCTCCCCATGGCACCGAAGCGCCCACAGGCATCCCAGCCCCCAGGCAACACCGGAGCTCCGCGCGGCAGGAGCGGCGGATCACCGTTGGACCACGTCGGCAACGGCGTGAAGTTCCTGGGCGTCAGCGTGCTCTCCGGAGTCCTGCTGGCAGGCCTCGCCCTGCCCGCCGTCGGCGCCATCGGGCTGACCGCCAAGGACACGGCGGAGAGCTTCGACAACATCTCCGACGACTTCAAGACCCCGCCGCTCACCCAGGCCACCCAGATCTTCGACGCCAAGGGCGGCCTGATCGCCAAGGTCTACGAGCGCGACCGCACCGTCCTCACCTCCGACCAGATGTCGCCGTTCATGCGGCACGCCCAGGTGGACATCGAGGACGCCCGGTTCTACGAGCACGGCGCCGTCGACCTCAAGGGCGTGCTCCGGGCGATCAGCAAGAACGCCGAGAGCGGCACCGCCTCCCAGGGCGCGTCGACGCTCACCCAGCAGTACGTGAAGAACGTCAACGTGGAGAAGGCCGGCGACGACCAGGCGGCCGTCCTGGAGGCCCAGCGCAAGACCCTGGGCCGCAAGATCCAGGAGCTGAAGGTCGCGATCAAGCTGGAGGAGGACCTGACCAAGGATCAGATCCTCACCAACTACCTCAACATCACCTTCTACGGCCACCAGGCCTACGGGGTCGAGGCGGCCTCCCAGCGCTACTTCAGCAAGAGCAACAAGGACCTGACCATCGCCGAGGCCGCCACCCTGGCCGGCATGGTGCAGAACCCGTCGTCCTACGACCCGGTGCGCTACCCCGACAACACGGTCAAGCGCCGCAACGTCGTGATCGACAAGATGCTGGAGAACAAGCACATCACCGCGGACCAGGCGAAGGAGGCGAAGGCCGCCCCGCTGGGTCTGAAGTACAAGGACCCGCAGAACGGCTGCATCACCGCCCAGGCCGGGATGGGCTTCTTCTGCGACTACGTCCGCCACGTGATCAAGCAGGACCCGGCGTTCGGCAAGAGCGCCGACGAGCGCAAGAAGCGCTGGGACACCGGCGGCCTGAACATCTACACCACGCTGGACCCGGACAAGCAGGCCGCGGCCCAGAACGCCGTCACCAAGAAGGTCAACGTCACCGACACGGTGTCGGCGGCCGCGACCATGATGGAGCCGGGCACCGGCAAGATCCTGGCGATGGCCCAGACCCGCCCGTACGGCCTGGACCCGAACAAGAACCAGACCGTCGTCAACCTCAACGTGGACGCCGCGATGGGCGGCGGCAACGGCTTCCAGACCGGCTCGACCTTCAAGCCGATCCTGGCCGCGGCGGCGCTGGAGTCGGGCATGTCGCCCACCCAGGCGTTCCCGTCCGAGAACAAGATCGAGTACCCGCAGATGTCCACCTGCTCGGGCACCTGGAAGAACGTCCCCGCGCCGGGCGAGGGCAAGGCCACGGTGAAGAACGAGTCCGACAAGGAGGTCGGGCCGTACCAGCTCAAGCAGGCCATGGCCCTGTCGGTCAACACCTACTTCGTGCAGATGGAGCAGCAGGTCGGCCTCTGCGCGATGAAGCAGATGGCGAACAAGCTGGGCATCACCCAGTCCGCGAAGGGTGACGCCTTCAAGGAGGTGCCCTCGATGGTCCTGGGCACCCTGGAGCTCTCCCCGCTGACGATGGCGAACGTCTACGCGACCTTCGCCGCGCGCGGCAAGTACTGCACCCCGGTCGCGATCAACAAGATCACCACGGTGGACGGCAAGGACCTCCCCGTCCCGCAGACCCAGTGCAGCCAGGCCTTCTCCGAGGACACCGCGGACAAGCTCAACACCGTCCTGCTGAACGTGACCGAGAAGGGCACCGCGGCCGCGCTCGGCCTCGACGGCGGCCGCAAGATCGCCGGCAAGACCGGTACCACCGACGAGAAGAAGGCCGCCTGGTTCAGCGGCTACACCCCGTCGCTGGCCACCTCGGTCTGGCTCGGCGGCCCGGCCGGCGGCGTCAAGATGAAGAACATCAACATCGGCGGCAAGCACTTCGACGAGGTCTTCGGCGCCGACGGCCCCGGTCCGATCTGGCAGATGGCGATGAACCAGGCGCTCCAGGGCACGCCGATGGAGCCGATCCAGACCGCCGACATCCCGGACCCGCAGCCGACCGCTCCCCCGGCCGCGCCCCAGCCGCCGGCCGACCCGAACCCGCAGCCCGGCGGCAACCCCCCGCCGCCGCAGCCCGGCGGCAACGCCGGCGGCGGCAACAACGGCGGCGGCGGCCCCGGCGGGATGATCGGCGGCGGGTTCACCTTCCCGCCGGGCATGATCGGCGGCGGGAACGGCGGCAAGCACGGAGGCGGCAACGGCAACGGCTGACCCGCGGCCGAACACGTGCTGACCGCCCGGGCCGAGCCCGCGGAACACTGACGAAGGGGCGCCCTCCGGTTCGGAGGACGCCCCTTCGGCGTGCTGCCGGGGTGACGGGCCGTCGGGGCCGGGAGGGCCCCCAGGGGCGCTACCGGGCCGCTCGGTTCCGGCCGCCGCGCAGGTGCCCCGTCCGACCGTGGCCGCGCAGGTGCCCCGTCCGACCGTGGCCGGCCGCGGTCAGGACAGCGCCGCCTTGACGGCGGCGGCGACCCGGCCGCCCTCCGCCAGGCCGTCCACCTTGGGCTTCACCAGCTTCATGACGGCGCCCATCGCCTGCGGACCGGTCGCACCGCTCTCGGCCACGGCCTCCGCGACGATCCCGGCCAGCTCCTCGTCGGAGAGCTGCTTGGGGAGGTAGCCGGCGAGCAGCTCGCCCTCGGCCCGCTCCCGGGCGGCCTGGTCGGTGCGACCCGCCGCGTCGAAGGCCTCGGCGGCCTCCCGGCGCTTCTTCGCCTCGCGGCCGATCACCTTCAGCACGTCGGCGTCGGACAGCTCGCGCTTCTGCTTGCCCGCCACCTCCTCGCTGGTGACGGCGGACAGCGTGAGCCGGATGGTGGACGCGCGCAGCTCGTCCCGGTCCCTGATGGCAGCCGTGAGGTCTTCCTGCAGCTGCTCCTTGAGCGTTGTCATTTCCTCTTCTTATCCTTCGGCTGTGGGTGCTCTCAACCAGGTTTCCACCGGGTATCCCCTGCGGTTTGCGCAGGTGACCGAGTATGCCGTGCCAAGGGCCTTCGACCGACGATCGAGCGTGCCTGCGGCACCCGCGTTCCCCCTTCCCGTCCGGTAACCGGTCAACCCGGTTACGCCTACCCTTGGCCTCATGACCGACGGAGCCAACGAAACCGGCGGAGCCGACCGGACCCCCACCCCGCCCGGGCTGCTCCTCACCACCCCCGCGGGCACCCGGTTCCGCTTCGACCCCGGCGCCCCCTGCCTCGAACTGCTCACCACCGGCGGCCCCGGTCCGTACGCCCGCCACGAGGTCCTCCACCGGCCCGCCGACCTCGCCGCCTGGCTCCCCAGCTCCAGCCTGCGGCTGCCCGCCGACGCCGTCCGGATCTCCGCCCCCGAGCTGGCCGCCGCCCGTACCCTGCGCGACGCCCTCTGGCGCGTCGCCGCCGCCCGCGCCCACGGCGAACCGGGCGGGGCCGAGGACTACGCCGTCCTCAACCGGGCCGCCGAGCACCCCCCGCTGGTCCCCCGGATCGCCCCGGACGGCACCGCCGCCGCCCCGCTGCCCGCCGACGGCTCACAGCTGGTCTCCACCCTCGCCCGGGACGCCATCGCCCTGCTCACCGGCCCCTACGCCGACCGGGTCCGCGAGTGCGGCGCGCACGACTGCCGACTGCTCTTCGTCGACACCTCCCGGCCGGGCCGACGCCGCTGGTGCTCCATGGAACGCTGCGGCAACCGCCACAAGGTCCGCGCCCTGCGCGCCCGCCGCGAGCCCGGCCCGACGCCCCCGGCCCCCTCCGGGCCGAACCCCGGCTCCGGCTCCGGCCCCGGCTCCGCCGGGCGTGCACCAGCTGATCGACCGTCTGAGAGCATGGGCTGATGCGACCGCTGTACTCCGTTCCCCTCGGCTTCGCCGCCGCCGGCGCCGCCTGCCTCGCCTACTCCGCCGGGTACGAGGTGCGGGCCTTCCGCCTCCGCCGGGTCGAGGTCCCCGTCCTCCCCCGCGGCGCCCGGCCCCTCCGGATCCTGCAGGTGTCCGACATCCACATGGTGAGCGGCCAGGGCAAGAAGCAGCGCTGGCTGAAGAGCCTGGCCGGCCTGCGCCCCGACCTCGTGGTCAACACCGGCGACAACCTCTCCGACCCGCTCGGCGTCCCCGCCACCCTCGACGCGCTCGGACCGCTCATGGAGTTCCCGGGCGTCTACGTCTTCGGCTCCAACGACTACTACGGCCCGGCCCGCAAGAACCCGGCCCGCTACCTCCAGGCCATGCGCAGCGGCGTCCACGGCATGAACAACCCCGACGGCACCGCCCGCCGCGGCATCACCGGCGCCGTCCACAACCCCTGGGAGAAGCTCCGCGACGGCTTCGACGCGGCCGGCTGGCTCGACCTCACCAACACCCGCGGCCGCCTCGCCCTGAACGGCCTCGACCTCGAGTTCACCGGCCTCGACGACCCGCACATCCGCCGCGACCGCTACAGCGAGGTCTCCGGCGGCCCCTCCGCCGACGCCGACCTCTCCCTCGCCGTCGTCCACGCCCCCTACCTGCGCGTCCTCGACGCCTTCACCGCCGACCGCTACCCGCTGATCCTCGCCGGCCACACCCACGGCGGCCAGCTCTGCATCCCCTTCTACGGCGCCCTCGTCACCAACTGCGACATCGACACCCGCCGCGTGAAGGGCCTCTCCACCCACACCGCCGGCGGCCACCGCTCCTACCTCCACGTCTCCGCCGGCTGCGGCACCAACCGCTACACCCCCGTCCGCTTCGCCTGCCCCCCCGAAGCCACCCTCCTCACCCTCACCCCGGCCCCCCGCTGACCCCCACCGGACGCCCGCCCGAAACCGGATTTCGTGTCTCGGCGAGCGTCCGGTAGAGTTCTACTCGTTGCGACGGAGACGGAGCGACAAACCGCAGGACCGGGGTGTGGCGCAGCTTGGTAGCGCGCTTCGTTCGGGACGAAGAGGCCGTGGGTTCAAATCCCGCCACCCCGACCCAGTGCAGAGGGCCCATCGGAGAAATCCGATGGGCCCTCTGACGTTGTATCCGCCCCCGCCCCACCGACCGTGACCCCCGTCACCCGGTCGCCCCGCACCACCCTCGGCCCCCTCGGGCAGCGCTGCACAGCCCCCTCGGCCGACGACGGTTCCGCCGACCGGAGCCGAACCGGCCCGGGGCCCGCCGGGCGCTTCTCGGTGGGCCCCGGGCCGTACCGGTCCCTCAGAGGACCGTGGTGAGTTCGGTGCGGGAGGTGATGTTGAGCTTCGGGTAGGCCTTGTAGAGGTGGTGGGCGACGGTCCGGGGGCTGAGGAAGAGCTGGGCCGCGATGTCGCGGTTGGTGAGGCCCCGGGCGGCGAGCCGGGCGATCTGGAGTTCCTGAGGGGTGAGCGGGGACTGCGGGGCGCCCGCGGGGTCGGGGGCGGGGGTGCCGGTGGCGGAGAGTTCGGTACGGGCGCGGGCGGCCCAGGGGTGGGCGCCGAGGCGGTCGAAGCTTTCCAGGGCGCCGCGCAGGTGGGGACGGGCGTCGGTGCGGCGGCGGGTGCGGCGCAGCCATTCGCCGTAGAGGAGGGCCGTGCGGGCCTGTTCGAAGGGACGGTGTCCGGGCTCGTGCCGGGCGAGGGCGGCGCGGTAGGCGGCTTCGGCGCGTTCGTCGGGGCCGAGCAGGGCCTGGCAGCGCAGTCGGAGGGCTTCCGCCCACGGGCGGTCGGCGGCGGCGGTCCAGCGGGCGAAGCGTTCGTACGGCTCGGCGGCGCGTTCGGGGGTGCCGAGCCGGACGGCGGCCTCGACGAGGTCGGGGACGGCCCGGGTGGCGCTGACGTGGTGCCGGTGCGGGCCGGTGGTGAGGGTGTGCAGGCGGTCGGCGGCGTCACCGGCGCGGCCCTGGCCGAGATCGAGCAGGGCGAGTGCCCACTGGGCCCAGGGGAGTCCGGCGGCGGGGGCGGCGGTCTGCGGGCCGGTGGTGGCGAGGGCGGTGGCGGCGAGTTCGGCGCACCGGTCGGTGCGGCCGTCGAGGGCGGCCAGGTAGGCGAGCAGCGCGGTGAGTTGGCTGACCCACTGGTGCTGGCCGGTGTCGCGGGCGAGTCCGAGGGCCTCGGTGGCGGTGAGTTCCGCGTCGCGGTGGCGGCCGTGGAACAGTTCGGCCTCGGCGAGGAAGAACTGCAGGGTGGGCATCACGCCGACGGTGCCCTTGGCGCGGGCTTCGGCGACCAGTTCCGCGCCCAGTTCGGCGGTCTCCTCGTCGCGGCCGAGGACGAGGGTGGCACCGCACAGCTGGACCAGGTCGACGGGGCTCTCGGCACCGGCCCGTCGGGCGGCCTCGGCGGCTTCCCGGACGGGCGGCAGCGGTGCGGCCGCGGGCCGGCCGAGGGCCGGGAGGACGGCGGCGGGCAGGTGGCGGGCGAGCGGGGCGAGGGGGTGGCCGTCGGCGAGCGGGAGGGCGGCGAGGCGGTCGAGGACGGCGACCACCGGTTCCTCCCCCGCGTACCAGGCGGTGTGGAAGGCCTGGAAGAGCATCCGGGCGGCGTGCGACGGGTCGATGCCGGTGCCGGCGGCGTCGAGCAGCAGCCGGTAGGCGGTCGGGTACGAGCCGCGCCAGAAGTGCGCGGTGGCCCTGACCTGGTCCAGCAGGGCGTGCGCCAGCACGCTGTCGGTGCGGGCGGCGGCCTCGTCGGCGAGTGCCTCGGCCCGGGCCAACTCGCCCTCCTCGGTGGCGGCTTCGGCGGCCAGGACGAGTCGACGGGTGGCGGCGTCGCGGTCCGGCGTGAGTCGGGCGGCGCGCTCGTACGCGGCGGCGCCGCCGCGTCCGCCGTGCCGCTCGGCCCGGACGGCGGCGCGTTCCAGGGCGTCGGCGAGTTCGGCGTCGGGGGCGGTGGCGGCGAGCGCGAGGTGCCAGGTGCGGCGGTCGCCCTCCGGCAGCGCCTCGGCCACGGCCCGGTGGACGCGCGACTTCTGGTGGTGCGGCGCGCGTTGGAGGATGGCTGAGCGCAGCAGCGGGTGCCGGAAGGCGATCCGGCGGTCGGCGGTGACCGCCACCAGGCCCGACTCCTCGGCGGGGGTGAGGTGTTCGGCGGTGACGCCGAGCGCGGCCGCGGCGGGCAGGACGACGTCGAGTTCGCCGCGTTCCTCGGCGGCGGCGACCAGGAGCAGGGTCTGGGTGGCCCCGGGCAGGCCGGTGACCTGGCCGTGGAAGGCGATCAGCAGCCGGCTGGTGAGCGGCAGGCCGTCCGGGGGCAGGGCGCCCGGCTGGTACGCCTGCGGCCCGGCGGTGACGGGGAGTTCGGTGAGCGCGAGCGGGTTGCCGGCGGCCTCGGCGAGCAGCCGGTCGCGGACGGCGGCGGGCAGGTCGGGACCGGTCCGCCGGGTCAGCAGCCGGGTGGCGTCGGCCTCGGCCAGGGCGGTCACCTCCAGCGCGGGGAGACCGAGCCCGCGTTCGGCCGGAACGTCCGCCGAGGGACCTGCGCCGGTGCGGGCGGCGAGCAGCAGGGCCACCCCTTCGGCCTGGAACCGCCGGGCGGCCAGCAGCAGCGCGTCCAGCGAGGCCCGGTCCAGCCACTGGAGGTCGTCCAGGACGCACAACAGCGGCTTTTCGGAGGCGAGTTCGGCGAGCAGGGCGAGCGTGGCGAGCCCGACCAGCAGCCGGTCGGCCGGCCGGCCGGCGGCGTCCCCGTCGTCGGCGAGTCCGAAGGCGGCCTCCAGGGCGCGTCGTTGCGGCCCGGGCAGGGCGTCCAGCCGGTCCAGTCCGGGCGCGAGCAGCAGGCTCAGTCCGGCGTACGGCAGTTCGGCCTCGTACTCGACGCCCGTCGCCCGGATCACCCGGAACGTCTCCCCCGCCCGCGCGACGGCGTCGTCCAGCAGCGCGGTCTTGCCGATGCCGGCCTCGCCCCGGAGCAGCAGGACTCCGCTGCGACCGGCGCGTGCCGCGTCCAACAGTCCGTCGACGGCGGCCTGTTCGTCTTCCCTCCCGTACAGCATGCTCCCGACCCTACTCATCCGGGCCGCGCCACCCGGCGCGAACCTCCCCCGCCGCGGGGCCTCGGCACCCGTCCCGACACCTACGTACCCGCATGCCTATACGTGACGGATTCGCCGTCGCCCGCCCGTCCCTACCGTGGTGAGCACCGGGAACGACCGGCCAACACCCCACCGGAACACGGGAGATGACGATGACCGAGATCACCACCGCCGCCCTGCAGCAGCTCGCCGAGCGCTACCTCGCGGTGTGGAACGAGACCGACCCGGCGGCCCGCCGCAAGCTGATCGACGAGGTGTGGTCCGAGGACGGCCGCTACACCGACCCGTTGGCCGCGGTCGCCGGCCGGGACGCGATCGACGCGCTGATCGGCGCGGCCCAGGCCCAGTTCCCGGGGCTGGAGTTCACCCTCGGCCCGGTGGACGCGCACCACGACATCGCCCGCTTCACCTGGAACCTGGGCCCGGCCGGCGCCGAGCCGGTGGTGATCGGTTTCGACGTGCTGACGGCCACCCCGGACGGCCGGATCGGCGCGGTGTACGGCTTCCTCGACCGCGTGCCGGGCGCCTGAGGACCCGACCACCCGAGGGGCGGGCCCTCCCCCACGGCACCCGGCCCGCCCCTCCCCTCCCCGAACCACCCACGCCCGGAGGAGAGCCCGAGATGAGCACCGCCCTGAACGCCCGCCGCCCGACGCCGGCCGCGCCCGCACCCGCACCCGTACCCGCACCCGCACCGGAAGCCGCTCCGCACGCCACCCCGGAAGCACCACCGCACGCCCCACCGACACCCGCCCCGCCCCCCAAGGGCCTGCTCCCGGTCGTCCTGACCGCCACCTTCATGACCGCCCTCGACATCTTCGTGGTCAACGTCGCCCTCCCCTCCCTCCAGGGCGACCTCGGCGCCGGCCCCGCCGCCGTCCAGTGGGTGATGGCCGGCTTCAGCCTGGCCCTGGCGGCGGGTCTGGTCACCGCCGGCCGCCTCGGGGACCGCTACGGCCGCCGCCGGGTGTTCGGGCTCGGCCTGGCCCTGTTCACCCTCGCCTCCGCGGGCTGCGGCCTCGCCCCCACCGCCGCCGCGCTGGTCGGCGCCCGGGTGGTGCAGGGCCTGGCGGCGGCACTGATGGGCCCGCAGGTGCTGGCGATCCTGCGGACCGCGTTCAGCGGCCCGGCGCAGGCGCGGGCCTTCGCCCGGTACGGGCTGACGATGGGCGTCGGCGCGGTGTTCGGCCAGCTGATCGGCGGTCTGCTGATCCGCGCGGACCTCTTCGGCCTCGGCTGGCGCAGCTGTTTCCTGATCAACCTGCCGATCGGCCTGGCCGCCCTCGTGATGGTCCGCCGCTGCCTGCCGGAGTCCCGCGCCGCCCAGCGGCCCGGCCTGGACCCGGTCGGGGTGCTGCTGGTCACCACCGCGCTGACCGCCTTGGTGCTGCCGCTGATCCAGGGCCCCTCCCTGGGCTGGCCGCTGTGGACCGTCCTCTGCCTCGGCGCCTCCGTCGTCCTGCTCGCCGCCTTCGCCGCGCACCAGCACCGCACCACCACGCACCGCGGCGAGGGCGCCGGCACCGCCCTGGTCGACACCCGCCTGTTCCGCAGCCGCGCCTTCAGCGCCGGCGTGCTCGCCCAACTCGCCTTCTGGCTCGGCCAGGGCTCCTTCTTCCTGGTGCTCGCGCTGCACCTGCAGTTCGGCCGAGGCCTGGACGCGCTCGGCGCCGGGCTGGTCTTCACCGCGATCGGCCTCGGCTAACTGATCACCTCCCACACCGTCCACCGGGTCACCGCCCGGCTCGGCGGCCGCCGCACGATCACCGTCGGCGGGCTGCTGATGGCCGCCGGGCTGGCCCTGCTCGCCCTCGCCGCGTACGGCACCGCGAACGGCACCGCCCACCACACCGCGCTCAGCGCCGTGGCCGACACCGTGCACGGCGGCGCGCACGGCAGCGTCTGGTGGCTGGCCCCCGGGCTGTTCGTGGACGGCCTCGGCATGGGCCTGGTGATCGCCCCGGTGACCGCCGTCGTCCTGGAGGGCGTCGAGCCGCGGCTGGCGGGCTCCGCCGCCGGGGTGGTGTCCACCGTGCAGCAGGTCGGCGGGGCACTCGGGATCGCGCTGATCGGTCTCGTCTACTACGGCGCCGGCGACCCGACCGCCGCGTTCGGTCACAGCGTCCTGGTGCTGGCCGCAGTGGAGCTGGTCCTCGTGGTCCTGGTCCGCCTGTTGCCCCGCAGGACCTGACGCCTCATCCGACGGCCGCCCCCACCGCACCGAGCCTCCTCCCACCGCCGCACCAGGGCCCACCACCCGGCGGGCACCGGCGGGCACCGACCACCGCGCTCCCTCCCCGCACGCCCCGAACCACCGGGCGGGTGGCCTCGGGCCCACCCGCCCGTTCCATTCCCTCCCCCCGATCGGGTTGGATGGTCGGATGAGCGAGGAGAAGAGCGCCGTTCCGGCGTGGGAGCAGCGGTTCAGGGCGGCCCGGGTGTGGCTGCCCGACTGGGCGGAGGACGCCCCCGACCGGGCGTTGTACGTGTCCAACGCGACCGGCACCTACGAGGTCTACGCCTGGGACCGCGCCACCGGCACCCACCGCCGGGTCACCGACCGCCCGAACGGCACCACCGATGCCGAGCTGTCCCCGGACGGCGCCTGGATCTGGTGGTTCGACGACCACGACGGTGACGAGTTCGGCGTCTGGCGGCGCCAGCCGTTCGCGGGCGGACCGGACGAGGAGGCGGTGCCCGGCCTCGCCCCCTCCTACTCGGCCGGGCTGGCCCTCGGCCGCGACGGCACCGCGGTCGTCGGCCGTTCCACCGACGAGGACGGCACCACCCTGCACCTGTGCCGCCCCGGCGACGCCGGGCCGGTCGAGATCTACCGGCACGCGGAGTACGGCGGCGTCGGGGACCTCAGCCACGACGGCACGCTGCTCGCCATCGACCACACCGAGCACGGCGACGCGATGCACTCCGCGATCCGCGTGGTCCGCATCACCGGGACCGGCGCCGTCGAGACCGTCGCCGAGCTGGACGAGGTCACCGGCCGGGACGAGCCGCGCGGCGTCGCCTGCCTCGGCTTCGCCCCGGTCGCGGGCGACACCCGCCTGCTGGTCGCCCACCAGCGCACCGGCCGCTGGGAGCCGATGATCTGGGACGTCGCCACCGGCGCCGAGACCCCGCTGGAGCTGCGCGACGAGCAGGGCCGCGAGCTGCCCGGCGACGTCTCCGCGCAGTGGCGGCCCGGCGCCGAGGAACTGCTGGTGGAGCACGAGTACGAGGCGCGCAGCGAGCTGTTCACGTACGCGCTCGCCGACGGCCGGCTCGTCCGCCTGGAGACCCCGCGCGGCACCGTCAGCGGCGCCACCGCCCGTCCGGACGGCACCGTCGAGTACCTGTGGTCCTCCGCCGCCGAGCCGTCCGCCGTCCGGTCGACCGCCGGGACGGTCGTGCTGCGGGCGCCCGGCCCGGTGCCGCCCGGTTCGGTCCCGGTCGAGGACGTCTGGGTGGACGGACCCGGCGGGCGGGTGCACGCGCTCGTGCAGCGTCCGGCCGGCACCGGCCCCGAGGACGGTCCCCTCCCGACCGTGTTCGAGATCCACGGCGGACCGACCCACCACGACAGCGACTCCTTCGCCGCCGGCCCGGCCGCCTGGCTGGACCACGGCTTCGCGGTGGTCCGGGTCAACTACCGCGGTTCGACCGGCTACGGCCAGGCCTGGACGGACGCCCTGCACGGGCGGGTCGGCCTGATCGAGCTGGAGGACATCGCGGCGGTCCGGGAGTGGGCGGTCGCCAGTGGCCTCGCCGACCCGCGCCGGCTGGTGCTCGCCGGCGGCAGCTGGGGCGGCTACCTGACGCTGCTCGGCCTCGGCGTCCAGCCCGACGCCTGGGCGCTCGGCATCGCCGCCGTGCCGGTCGCGGACTACCACACCGCGTACGCCGACGAGATGGAGGCGCTCAAGTCGCTGGACCGCACGCTCTTCGGCGGCACCCCGGAGGAGGTCCCGGACCGCTTCACCGCCTCCTCGCCGCTGACGTACGTCGAGCAGGTGCGGGCGCCGGTGTACATCAGCGCCGGGGTCAACGACCCGCGCTGCCCGATCCGGCAGATCGAGAACTACGTCGAACGGCTGGAGCAGCTCGGCAAGCCGCACGAGGTCTACCGGTACGACGCCGGGCACGGCTCGCTGGTCGTCGAGGAGCGGATCAAGCAGCTGCGGCTGGAGATCGACTTCGTCCGTCGGCACCTGCCCGCCGCCGACGACGCGACCGCCGACCACGGTGCCGGGGAGTCGGTGTGAGACGCGCGCTGATGCTCGCGGGAGCGGTGGTGGCCGGCGCCCTGGTGCTCACCGGCTGCTCGGGTTCGCGCGGCGACAACGCCTCCTGCCCGCCCCCGGCCGGCCCGCCGGCCCCGAGCCCCACGGCCGCCAAGCCGGCCGTACCGGCCCCGCCCGTCCCCGCCACGCCGCTGGCGACGGCGGCCACGGCGACCAAGGCGAGCGCGGCCGGGGCGGGAGCGGCCGTCGTGCTGGCGGCGTACGAGCCGACCGACGGCGACGGCACCGTCCAGCTCGCCAAGGGCTCGAAGGGATCGAAGGGGTCGAGCGGCTCCAAGGGCTCGTCGGGCTCCGGGTCCAAGGGCTCGAAGAGCGGCCGCACCGTGCACCACCACATCGACCACTACGACTCGGACGACACCGTCGGCAGCGGCGGCCACAGCCACTGCCCGGGCAACCCGACACCGGTGCCCGTCGGCTCGACGACGCCGGCCCAGCCGCCGGTCCAGCCACCGGCCCCGGCCCCGGGGCTGCCGGCCCCGGGGCTGCCGCCGGTGAAGCCGACGGCCGGGGCTCCGGTGCCCGCGCCGGTGCCGACCAAGCGCTGAGCGTCGGCCCCCGGTCAGTCCAGGACCGGGTCCAGTCCCAGGGCCCGGTCCTGCTCCGCCTCCGCCTCGCGGCGCAGCAGGCGGTACCACATGAAGACGACGAAACCCGCGAAGACGAACCACTCCAGGGTGTAGCCCAGGTTCTGGAACGCGCGCAGGGTGAGACCGTCCCCGCCCTGGGGCTGCACGGTCGGCACCGGGGTCAGCCCGGCGGGCGCCTGGTCGGCGGCCACCCAGCCGTCGTACCAGCCGTCGTACTCCAGTACGTTCAGCAGCGAGGCCCGGTTGATCATGCCGAGCTGCCCGGCCGGCAGCCCGCCGGCCACCGCACCGTTGGCACCCACGGCCTCGTTGGCCTGCAGCCGACCGGTCACCGTCACCGACCCGCCCGGCGGCGGCTCGGCGGCCGCCCCCGCGGTCGGCGCCCCGGGCGCCCAGCCGCGCACCACGGCGACGGCGTGCCCGTCGGCGGTGCGCAGCGGCGTGAGCACGTAGTAACCCTGCTTGCCGTCCACCACCCGGTTGGGCACCAGCAGCTGGTGCTCGGTGTCGTAGCTGCCGGTCACCGTGACGGGCTTGCCGACCGTCTCCGTGGTCACCTGCGGGGTCGCCGGACCGAGCAGCGCGTCGATCGGCCGCACATCACCCGAAGCGGTGATCGCCTTCTCGGTCTCCTGGTGCGTGGACACCCGGTCCTCGAACCGGCCGAGCTGCCAGGAGCCCAGCCACACGCACACCGCCACGGCCGCCACGGCCAAAGCGGTGCCGCCCAGCCATCGCGGAGTCAGGAGGAACCGGTACACACCCCCCACGGTAACCACTCCTCACACCCACCCCGCCCCCGGGCCCGGTCCTACCGATCCACCCCGGCCCCGCACATCGCCCCACCAGCCACCGGAACCCTCACGGCAGCGCACACCCCACCTCGGCACGACGCGCACCGCGGGCCCCCTGCGCCCTCACAGCGGTTCACGGCCGACCAACCGCCTCACCCCGCCGAAGGCGAACCCGACGCCACCACCCCCGACCCACCCACCGCCTGCACCCCACCCCGGTACAGCGTCCGACCACGCACCATCCGCAGAGCCGCGACGGCCCGCAGCCCCATCCACCGCCCGCCCCTCACCCCGCCGAAGGCGAACCCGACGCCACCACCCCCGACCCACCCACCGCCTGCACCCCACCCCGGTACAGCGTCCCGCTGCACGCCACCGGCAGGGTCGCGGTGGCCGCGGTGGGGCTGCCCGGGGCTGGGGTGTGGGCGATGGTGGCGGTGGGGGCGGAGGTGGTGGGGTTGGCGGTCGGGGTGGCGGTGGGGCTGGGGGCCGAGGTGGGCCCCGCCGAGGGGGACGAGGTGGCCCGGGGGTTGGCGCTGGGGGCGCCGGTGGCACCCGAGGCCGGGACGCCGGAGGAGACGGGGGCCTGGGAGGTCAGGGACACCTGGTTGACGCCGGTGGGTGCGCTGGTGGCGCCGCCGGGGTCGGTGCAGCTCTGGTCGGGGATCCAGGCGAACGGCACCCGGTACCCGCTCTGCGGTGCGAGGACCGGCGGTTCCGCGTCCATCGCGGTGAGGCCGCCGGCCGGGTCGCCCGGCGCGTGGTCGGCGGTGCGGACGCGGTTGCGGTCGCCGCCGCTGACGCCGGTGACGGCGACCGCGCCGGGCCCGCCGATGCGGCAGCTGTGCCCGGAGACGTTGTAGACGGTGAACGAGCCGTAGATCCGTCCGGCCGCGTCGGCCGTACCGACCTGGGCGATGCCGCCGCCGAGGTCGGTCCGGGTGCAGAGCGGGACGATGCCGCCGTCGCCGGCCCCGGAGGTTCCGGTGGGCGTGACGGCGCCGTCGGTGCGCGGGGCTCCGGTTCCGGGGGTGTGCGAGGTGGCGGCCGTACCGGCGGCGGGTGGGGCGTCCCCGGTGCCGGTGGGGCCGGTGGGCCGGGCGCTGCCGGGGCCGCTGGTGCCGATGGCGCTGCCGCTGGGGGAGGTGGCGGCGGGGCTCTTGGCGTCGGCCGAGCCGGGGCCGCCGGAGAGTCCGAGGTGTTCCCCTTCGTGCAGCACCGGCAGGGCGACGGCGACGGCGAGGGCGAGGGCGGCGGCGCCGGTCCAGGCGCCGCGCCGGGCGGCCCGTCGACGGGGTACGGCGCTGCGGATCCGGGGCAGTCCGCCGGCCGAGGGCTGGATCCCGGCGACGGCGTGGTGCATCAGCTCCCGCACCACCCGTTCGTCGGTGGACAACCGTGACACCCCCGACAGCTCCGACAGCTCCGACAGCTCCGATGCCTCCGCACGCCCGCCGCCACCGGCCGGGCCACCCGCGCCCTGGACGCCACCCAGGCCGCCCGCGCCCGTGCTGCCCGCGCCACCCGCGGCGCCCACCGCCCGCCGGGCGCCGTCCGCCTCAGCCATGACCGGCCTCCATCTGGGCGCGCAGGGCGGCGAGTCCGCGCGATCCGTAGGCCTTCACCGAGCCGAGTGAGATGCCCAGGGTGTCGGCGACCTGCGCCTCCGTCATGTCCACGAAGTAACGCAGCACCAGAACCTCCCGCTGACGGCGTTGCAGACCACGCAGCGCGGCCTTCAACTGGTCGCGCTCCAGGGCATCGTAGGCACCTTCTTCTGCACTGGCCATGTCAGGCATGGGCTTCTGCAGCAGTCTCAGCCCGAGGATCCGTCGGCGGAGCGTGGAGCGGGAGAGGTTGACGACGGTCTGTCGCAGGTAGGCCAGGGTCTTCTCGGGTTCGCGCACCCGGCGCCGGGCGGCGTGCACCCGGATGAACGCCTCCTGGACGACGTCCTCACAGGTCGAGAGGTCGTCGAGGAGCAGCGCGGCGAGCCGCAGCAGCGAGCGGTAGTGCGCCTGGTAGGTCTCGGTGAGCAGGTCCTCGCTGGTACCCGCGTCGGTACCGGCACCGGAGTCCGCCGCACCGGGTGCGGCCGCCGTCATATGGTCGTCTTCCGGCCTACTCGCAGGCCTCGGGGCGCGCGAGGGGAACGACACCACGGCCCTCGCCGGAATGCCCGCCCTCGCCCCCACCATCACGTCCGCCACGCCCGTTGGACACTCGATCCCCTGTCATGGTTGCCCAGCCCGGGGCCCATTCTTCCGCATGGGCGGAAGGGGCCTCCAGGGGATTCCCTCGGGATTCCGGACAGATTGTGTCGAGGAGCGGACACAGGTATGAACGCAGGTACGGACACAACCGGGCAGATCGGAACACATGTCAGGACCGCACCGACCCGGGCGGTCCCAGGGCGCGTCCGACGGACACGCCCCTAGCGGGCCGTCAGCTCGCCCGCCACCAGCTCCGCGATCTGGAGCAGGTTGAGCGCCGCTCCCTTGCGCAGGTTGTCCCCGCACAGGAAGAGGTCCAGGGCGTCCGGCTCGTCGAGGGCCCGGCGGACCCGCCCGACCCAGACCGGGTCGGTGCCGACCACGTCGTTCGGGGTGGGGAACTCGCCCGCCGCCGGGTCGTCGTAGAGGACCACGCCGGGAGCGTCCCGGAGGATGTCCTGCGCGTGCTCCTGGGTGACCTCGCGTTCGAAGCGGGCGTGCACGGCCAGCGCGTGGGTGCGGACGACGGGGATGTGGACGCAGGTCGCGGAGACCTTCAGCGCGGGCAGGCCGAGGATCTTGCGGGACTCGTCGCGGATGCCCATCTCCTCTGCGGCCCAGCCGCCCTCGCGCAGTCCGCCGGTCCAGGGCACGGCGTTGAGCGCGAGCGGTGCGGCGAACGGCCCGTGGTCGGCGATGGTCGCGCGCAGGTCGCCGGTCTGCCGGCCGACCTCGGTGCCCGCGACGAGCGCGGTCTGCTCGCGCAGCGCCGCTTCGCCGGCCCGGCCCTCGCCGTCGGCGGCCTGGTAGGAGGCGACCACGAGCTGGCTGAGCCCGTACTCGGCGTGCAGCGCGCCGACGGCCGCGATCATCGCGAGGGTGGTGCTGGCCGGGCTGGCCACGATGCCGCGCGGGCGGATCCGCAGCGCGGCCGCGTTGATCTCGGGGACGACCAGGGGCACGTCCTCGGTGGTGCGGAAGGCGGCCGAGTCGTCGACGACCACGACGCCCTTGGCGGCCGCGATCGGCGCCCACTGGGCGGCGACCTCGTCGGGGACGGCGAACACGGCGACGTCGACGCCCTCGAACGCCTCCTCGCTCAGCGGGAGGACCTCGACGGCCTCGCCGCGCACGACCGCCTTGCGGCCGGCCGAGCGCGGGGAGGCGACGAGTCGGACTTCGCCCCAGACGTCCTGACGGAGCGAGAGCAGGCCGAGCAGCACCTCGCCGACCGCGCCGGTGGCGCCGACGACGGCGAGGTCGGGCCGCCGGGTCATCGCCCGGTGTCCCGGCTCGGCTCCCGGGTCATCGCCCGGTGCCTCCGCTCCGCCGCCGGGTCATCGCCCGGTGCCGCCGTAGACGACGGCCTCGTCCGTCTCGCTGTCCAGGCCGAAGGCGCTGTGCACGGCGCGGACGGCCTCCGGCACGTCCTCGGCGCGGGTGACGACCGAGATGCGGATCTCCGAGGTGGAGATCAGCTCGATGTTGACGCCCGCGGCGGAGAGCGCCTCGAAGAAGGTCGCGGTGACGCCCGGGTTGGAGCGCATGCCGGCGCCGACCAGGGAGATCTTGCCGATCGCGTCGTCGTAGCGCAGCGACTCGTAGCCGATGCCGTCCTTGACCCGGCCGAGCGCGTCGATGGCCTTCTGGCCCTCGGTCTTGGGCAGGGTGAAGGAGATGTCGGTCAGGCCGGTGGACGCGGCGGAGACGTTCTGCACCACCATGTCGATGTTGACCTCGGCGTCGGCGATGGCGCGGAAGATGCGGGCCGCCTCGCCGGGCTTGTCGGGCACGCCGACGACGGTGACCTTGGCCTCGGAGGTGTCGTGGGCGACTCCGGAGATGATGGCCTGCTCCATCTCGCCCCCTTCGGGCTGGTTCGGGTTGTCGTTGCTGACGATCGTCCCGGGGAGACCCGAGAAGGACGAGCGTACGTGAATCGGGATGTTGTAGCGGCGGGCGTACTCCACACAGCGGTCGAGCAGCACCTTGGAGCCGGAGGACGCGAGCTCCAGCATGTCCTCGTAGGCGATCCAGTCGATCTTGCGGGCCTTCTTCACCACGCGCGGGTCGGCGGTGAACACGCCGTCCACGTCGGTGTAGATCTCGCAGACCTCGGCCTTGAGGGCGGCGGCGAGGGCGACGGCGGTGGTGTCCGAGCCGCCGCGGCCCAGCGTGGTGATGTCCTTGCTGCTCTGGGACACCCCCTGGAAGCCGGCCACGATCGCGATGTTGCCCTCGTCCAGGGCGGTGCGGATGCGGCCCGGTGTCACGTCGATGATGCGCGCCTTGTTGTGGACGGAGTCGGTGATGACGCCGGCCTGGCTGCCCGTGAAGGACTGGGCCTCGTGACCCAGGGATTTGATCGCCATGGCCAGCAGCGCCATGGAGATGCGCTCTCCAGCGGTCAGCAGCATGTCGAACTCACGCCCGGCAGGCAGCGGTGACACCTGCTCGGCGAGTTCGATGAGCTCGTCCGTCGTGTCGCCCATCGCGGACACCACGACGACGACCTCATGGCCGGCCTTCTTGGCGTCAACGATTCGGCGGGCTACGCGCTTGATGCCTTCGGCATCCGCAACGGATGAGCCGCCGTACTTCTGCACGACAAGGCCCACGTGCGCTCCTCGACTCGTGTCGTCTTCGGGGGCGCGGGGCCCCCGTACCCCCGGGGGGAGGGGGTGTGCGGTCCGCGCCAGTCTACCGAGCAGGGGTGCCCCGACCGGCGGTTTCCATATGATGAGACGGCCGTTTCACCAGGTGACCGGTGGAACGGAGGGCCCCACCGGCAGGTCTGCGGGCAATGCGGTGCGGGCCCGAAGAAACCGCGGACCGACGGACGGCGATCCGGCCGGATTTCCCTTCCGGGCGGATCCCTGAGGCCTTCGTCACACTCGGTGGCACCGCGGCACCTCGCCGCAGTACCCCGGCGCAGCACCGCGCCGCGGACCTACCGCTGCAACCCCAGCTCGGCCGCCATCAGGTCCCCGGCCTGCTGCTCCAGCTGCTCGTCGGTGAGCCCGTCGTCGTCGGTGTCCGCGCCGTCCGGCACCGCGCCGATCGGGCTGTCCAGCCGGACGTGCGCGATCAGCGACTGCAGCGCCCGCAGCACCGCGCTGCAGGTCGTGCCCCAGTTGGAGAGGTAGGAGAACTGCCACCACCACAGCGCCTCGCTGACCCGGCCCTCGCGGTAGTGCGTCAGCCCGTGCTGCAGCTCGCTGACCACGCCGGCCAGGTCGTCGGAGATCCGGAAGGCGTTGGGCTTCTCCGGCGGGCCGTACGGGTCGAAGACCTCGTGGTAGACGTCGATCGGCGCGAGCAGCTCGGCCAGCCGCTCGCGCAGCTGCTCGCCGTCCGGCTCGGGACCGGCGTCGGGCTCGAAGCGGTCCTCCGGGACGACGTCCTCGATGGCACCCAGCCGGCCTCCGGCCAGCAGCAGCTGCGAGACCTCCAGGAGCAGCAGCGAGACCGCGCTGCCCGGCTCGTCGCCCTTGGCGACCTCGGTGACGGCGAGCACGAAGCTCTCCACCGAGTCGGCGATCTGCACGGCGAAGTCGTCGGGCTCCGAGCCGTGCGCGTGGGTGTGCTGCTGGTTGATCGTCCGGTCAGACATCGAGCAGTCGTCTCCCTTCGAAGGCGCGGCCGAGGGTGACCTCGTCCGCGTACTCCAGATCCCCGCCGACGGGCAGGCCGCTCGCCAGACGGGTCACCTTCAGGCCCATCGGCTTGCAGAGCCGGGCCAGGTAGGTGGCGGTCGCCTCCCCCTCCAGGTTGGGGTCGGTGGCCAGGATCAGCTCGGTGACCGTGCCGTCCGCGAGGCGCGACAGCAGCTCGCGGATGCGCAGGTCGTCCGGGCCGACGCCCTCGATGGGGCTGATCGCGCCGCCCAGCACGTGGTAGCGGCCGCGGAACTCACGGGTGCGCTCGATGGCGACGACGTCCTTGGGCTCCTCGACCACGCAGATGACGGCGAGGTCGCGGCGCGGGTCCAGACAGACCCGGCACTGCTCGGCCTCCGCGACGTTGCCGCAGACCACGCAGAAGCGGACCTTGTCCTTGACCTCCAGCAGCGCGTGGGCGAGCCGGCGCACGTCGATCGGGTCGGCCTGCAGCACGTGGAAGGCGATCCGCTGGGCGCTCTTGGGCCCGACGCCGGGCAGCCTGCCCAGTTCGTCGATCAGGTCCTGAACCACGCCCTCGTACAACGTCGCGCCTTCCTTCGGATGGTCGGTGGTGCCCGGTGCCATCATCCAACGAATCGGGCGTCGGACACAGCGCCCGACGCCCGACTCCCACATAAATCACATGGGTCTGTCGTCTGAACTTCAGACCTTTTCCGGGCCCCGTCGCTCAGCGCAGCCGGCTCGGCACGGCGGGGCTCAGAGCGGCAGGCTCAGAACGGCAGGCCGGGGATGCCGCCGCCCAGGCCCTGGGTCAGCGGGCCCATGCGCTCGGCCTGCATCTTCTGCGCGGTCTGGTTCGCGTCCCGGACCGCCGCCAGGATCAGGTCGGCCAGGGTCTCGGTGTCCTCCGGGTCGACCGCGGCCGGGGCGATGGTCAGCGCCACCAGCTCACCGGCGCCGGTCACCGTCGCCTCGACCAGGCCGCCGCCCGCCGTACCGGACACCTTCGTCTCGGCCAGCTCCTGCTGGGCCTTCGCGAGATCCTGCTGCATCTTCTGCGCCTGCTTCAGCAGCTGCTGCATGTTGGGCTGGCCACCACCGGGGAACACGGCTCTCTCCTTGCTGTCACGGCTGTCTGCGGTGAGTCGTACGTCACCGCCGAGCCTACGTGCTGCGTCCTGCTCGGGTGCCCCGACGGCTCAGCCGCCCCGGTGGTGGATCTCCTCCAGCACCGTCGCCCCCAGCTCGCGGATGATCAGGTCCTGGCCGGAGAACGTGTCCTCCTTGAGGTCCGGGTCGTCCTCCTCCGGGATGTCGTCCTCCGGGGCCACCGACCGCACCGGACGGGACGGGGGCGCCGCGACCGGCGGCGCCTGCACGGGCGCGGACCGCACGGGCGGAGCCTGCACCGGCGGCGCCGTCGCGGGCGCCGGAGCAGGGGCGGGCGCCGGCATCGCCGGCGGGGCGGCCGGACGGGCCGGGGCTCCCCAGCCCCCACCGCCCTGGGCACCGCCCGGAGCGCCGCCGCCCGGGGCGGCTCCGGCACCACCGGACGGGTCGACGATGCACTCGATCCGCCAGTCCACGCCCAGCGCGTCGGCCAGCGCGGCGCGCAGCACGTCGTCGCTGTTGCTGCCGACGAAGCTGTCCCGGGCGCCGGCGTTGATGAACGACACCTGGAGCACACTGCCGTCGAACCCGGCCACCTGGCCGTTCTGGCTGAGCAGGATCCAGGTGAAGCGGCGGCGGTTCTTCACCGCCTCCAGGATCTGCGGCCACAGCTGCCGGACCTGCGCCGCGCCCTGCTGCGCGGAGGCCGACGGCTGCCCGCCGGGAGCCGTCGCAGGGGCCGGAGCGGGCACCGGAACCGGCGCCGGAGCGGCCTGCGGCTGCGGCGCGGCAGGGGCCGGCGCCGCGGGAGCCGGGGCGGGCGCGCCGCCACCCGCGGGCGGGAAGCTGCGCGGGATCGGCCAGGCGCCCGGCGCGGGCCCGGCGGGCGCGGCGGGCGCGGCCACAGGCGGCGGGGCCTGCACGGGAGCCGGCTGCACGGGAGCCGCCACCGGCACGGCCTGCACCGGAGCCTCGACCGGCGCCTCCGGAACCACCCCAGGAGCAGCCGCGGGAACTCCTGCCGGAGCCGCCGCCGGCATCCCCGCCGGCGCGGCCCCCGGTACCGCCATCGGCGCGGCGAAGCCACCCGCCGCCGCCCGCCGCTCCAGCTTGTCCAGCCGCGCCTGCAGCGACAGCTCGTCGCTGTACGCGCCGGGCAGCATCACCCGGGCGCAGATCAGCTCCAGCTGCAGCCGGGGCGCCGCGTTGCCGCGCATCTCGGTCAGCCCGGTGTTGACGATGTCCGCGGCGCGGCTCAGCTCGGCCGCGCCGAACGCGTCCGCCTGCGCCTGCATCACCGCGACCCGGTCCGCGGGGGCGTCGATCAGGCCCTTCTCCCCGGCGTCCGGCACGGTGGCCAGGATCACCAGGTCGCGCAGCCGCTCCAGCAGGTCGGTGACGAAGCGGCGCGGGTCGTGCCCGCCCTCGACCACCCGGTCGATCACCTGGAACACCGTCGCCCCGTCGTGCGCGGCGAAGGCGTCCACCACCTCGTCCAGCAGCGCGGAGTCGGTGTACCCGAGCAGCGCGGTCGCCATCTGGTACGTGACGCCGTCCTCGCCGGCCCCGGCCAGCAGCTGGTCCATGACCGACATCGAGTCACGCACCGAGCCCGCCCCGGCGCGGACCACCAGCGGGAACACCGCGTCCTCGACCTGGATGCGCTCGCGGCCGCAGACGTCCGCCAGGTAGTCGCGCAGCGTGCCGGGCGGGACCAGCCGGAACGGGTAGTGGTGCGTCCGGGACCGGATCGTCCCGATCACCTTCTCCGGCTCGGTGGTCGCGAAGATGAACTTGAGGTGCTCCGGCGGCTCCTCGACCACCTTGAGCAGCGCGTTGAACCCGGCCGAGGTCACCATGTGCGCCTCGTCCAGGATGAAGATCTTGTACCGGCTGTGCACCGGCGCGAAGAACGCCCGCTCGCGCAGCTCACGCGCGTCGTCCACACCACCGTGCGAGGCGGCGTCGATCTCGATCACGTCGATCGAGCCGGGCCCGCCGGTCGCCAGGTCCCGGCAGGACTGGCACTCCCCGCAGGGCGTCGGCGTCGGCCCCTGTTCACAGTTCAGACAGCGGGCCAGGATGCGCGCGCTCGTCGTCTTCCCACAGCCGCGCGGCCCGCTGAACAGGTACGCGTGATTGACCCTGTTGTTGCGCAGGGCCTGCTGGAGCGGAGCGGTCACGTGCTCCTGCCCGATGACCTCCGCGAAGGTCTCGGGGCGGTAGCGGCGGTACAGGGCTAGGGACACACCACCGACGATATCGGGACGGACGGACAAACGCGTCGCCCCTCACTCCCCCGCCCCCGCACGCCCCCACCCCGGGAACGCGAAGACCCCCCGTGCACCCGCCAGAGCCCTCCTACCCTTGCTGCCTTCCGGCCCTGGGGGGGTTCAGAGAGATAACGCCACACGAGGGGCTGACCCCCACACTACCGGATCCCGGCCCCGACGATCCACAGGCCACCCCCACCCCCCGGCCTGCGGGATAGGTGGTCGCGACCACCCCGAAACATGTACTAAGCTCTCCCACGGAGGATTCGCCTAGAGGCCTAGGGCGCACGCTTGGAAAGCGTGTTGGGGGCAACCCCTCACGAGTTCGAATCTCGTATCCTCCGCCTTGATCGAAGGCCCCGACCGGTTCGCCGGTCGGGGCCTTCGTCGTTCTGCGGTTGCCGTTCGGGTCCCGCTGCGGACCGACCCGCCTCCTCCGGGCAGCCACCGGCCACCAGGCGGTTCGTGCTTCCATGGACGTGTGCCTCTGTACGTCGGCACCTCGGGCTGGCAGTACGACGACTGGCGTGGCGTCCTCTACCCGCCGGGGACGCCGCGGCGGCTCTGGCTGGAGGAGTACGCCCAGCACTTCGCCACGGTGGAGAACAACAACGCCTTCTACCGCCTGCCCACGGCCGAGACCTTCGCCGCCTGGCGGGAGCGGACCCCGGAGGGGTTCGTGATGGCGCTCAAGGCCAGCCGCTATCTCACGCACATCAAGCGTCTGCACGACCCGCAGGAGCCGGTGCGGCGGCTCCTGTCGGCCGCCGCGGGGCTGGGCTCACGCCTCGGACCGGTCCTGATCCAGCTCCCGCCCACCCTGCGGGCGGACGTCGACGTCCTCGACGGCTGCCTGGGCTGCTTCCCGCCCGGGGTGAGAGTGGCCGTCGAACCCCGCCACGATTCATGGTGGGTGCCGGAGATCCGGGCCGTGCTCGAACGGCGCGGCGCCGCCCTCTGCTGGGCGGACCGGCGGGCCCGCCCGGTCACGCCCCTGTGGCGAACCGCCGGCTGGGGCTATCTGCGCTTCCACGCCGGCCTGGCGCAGCCGCCGCCCCGGTACGGCCGGCAGTCGCTGGCCACCTGGGTCGCGAGGGTCGGCGAAGCCTGGCCGGATGAGGCCGACGTGTACGCGTACTTCAACAATGACTCCGGCGGCGCGGCTCCCCTGGACGCCGTCGCCTTCGCCCGAGCGGCCGCCAAGGCCGGTCGGACGGTGAGCCGGACGCCGCAGAGCCTGGCGGGGAGGCAGGCGTGATCCGCGGTCGACTGATCGTCTTCCGTGAGGTCCGGAGCGTGCACTTCCATGACACGAGGGGCCCCGACCGGTTTCCGGTCGGGGCCCCTCGTCGTCTCCCGGAGACCCTTCGTGTTCCGCCCGCGGCCCGGGCCCCCGATGGGGGCGAGGGCCCGGGCCGCGACGCCTGTCGGCGTTCCGGCCGGCTCAGCCCACGCCGACGCCGTTGGTCTGGGAGAGGGGGAAGCAGCTGGGGGCCTCCGCGGTCAGGGAGATCTCCAGGCTTCCGACGGTGCTCGGGTGGACCGCGCCCTTGGGGGCGACGTTGAGCAGCAGCAGGCTTTCGCCGGGCGGGATGGCGGCGGGGTGCAGGATCGCGATGCGGCCGTTGTTCGGGTCCAGCGACATCACCGCCTCCAGTCGGCTGCTGTCGGTGGCCACCGGGGTGTGGCAGGAGGCCGAGGGCGTCATGACCAGCGCGGGCACGCCCACCGAGCGCAGGGCGCCCTGGAGCCCGGACCAGTCGGCACCGATCAGCTGGAAGGAGACGGTGCCGTCCTCGTTGGGGGTCACCGTGTAGGAGGCGGTGCTGAGCCGCACCGCGGTCGAGCCGCCACCGCCCGTCGGGGCACCGGCCGTCGGGGCACCGGCCGTCGGGGAGGCGCCGGTACCGGCCTGCGGCGCGGGAGCCACGCCGGTGGCGCCGGTGTGCGGCATCAGGACGACCGCCGTGACCGCGGCGGCCAGCCCGAAGCCGGTCGCCACCAGCCTGCGGGTGTGGCGCGGCCGACCCCGGACCGTGGTGCCCGCGGCGGGCAGGTCCGCGGCGCGGGCGGCGAGTTCGGCGCCGAGCTGCTGCTGGAAGTTCAGGGGCGTGGTCACGAGGCGGCCTCCAGGAGAGCGTTCACGGACGGGCTGGTGGCGTTGGTCTGCGGAGCGACCTTCTGCAGTGCCTTGCGGGCCCGGTGCAGCCGCACCCGGGCGGTGGCCGCACTGATGCCGAGCACCTTCGCGGCCTCCCGGACGGCCAACCCGTCGACGGCCACCAGATCCAGCACCGCGCGCAGCGGCTCGGACAGGGCGGCATGCCGACCGGCCAGCCCGCGGGCCTCGCGGGCCGCGTCGATGCGACCCTCGATCGCGGACACGTCCTGATCGTCCAGCAGCCGCTGACCTGCGATCCTGGCCACCGCGTGGAGCTCGCGGGCACTGCCGCGGAAGTGCGCGGCCAGGACGTTGCGGGAGATCCCGTACAGCCAGGCGGCGGGCGCGCCGCGGCGGGCATCGTAACTGTCGGCCTGCTCCAGCGCCGTCAGGAAGATGTCGGCCGTCAGATCGGCGGCCAGGTGCACGCTGTCGGTGCGCCGGGTGACGAAGCCGAGCACGGTGTCGAACTGCTGCCGGTAGAACACGGCGAACGCCGCCGGGTCGCGCGAGGGTGGTGCTATCGGGTGCTCCGCTGACACGGATGACTCCTTGGGACGACGAGCACTGCCTTACACCTCTACTTGGCTCCGGCGCTCGAAGGCGTTACACGCGCCCCTTCCGCGGCTCGGCCCGGCCGAGCCCTCGTCATTCGGGCTGGTTCCACGTCGCCATCTGGTCCCGGAAGGTCGGGCAGCCGACGATGTCCGTCTTGCCGCACTGGAGGGCGTGGGTCAGGAGCTGGTGGGCGTGGTCGAGGTCGACCATGCGCTGCTCGATCTCGGCGATCTTGGCGCGGATCATCGCCTGCCGGCGCGGCTGGTCCTGCTGGAACTCCCTGACCTCGGCCAGGCTCAGCCCGGCTCGCTGGAACTTGCGCAGCAGCACGATCCGCTCGGCGGCCTGCGGCGGATAGCGGCGCTGGCCGCTCTGGCGCTCGGCCGGGGGCAGCAGGCCGTGGCGTTCCCAGAACCGGATGGCCGACGCGGGAACGTCGGTGATCTCGGCGAGCTGGCCGATCGTCAGGCGCATGCTCCGCCCCTCCTCTTACGGTCCCCGTCCCGGCGCTTGACTTGAACCTTAGTTCAAGTCGCAGAGTGGCCGGCAGCTGCGGCGGCGGCGAACCGGCCACCGCCGACGGAGATTTGGGAGACCACGAGATGACAGACGCATCCGCAGGGAAGAGCCGGGCCCACCAGCTCGTCGAGGCCGCCCGGCAACTGTTCGTGGCGGGGGTGATGTCGCACTCCGGGCACGCCAACCTGAGCGTCAGGCTCGACGCCGACCGCTTCCTGCTGACCCCGGGGTTCGTCCGCGACCTGGAGGCCGACCAGCTGGCGACCGTCGGTCTCGACGGGCAGGTCCTGGCGGGGGAACTGCGCTCCGTCAGCGCCGAGATCATCACCATGCACAGCGTCGTCTACCGCGCCCGCCCGCAGGTGGGCGCGATCATCCACACCCACTCGCCCGCCGCGACGGCCTTCGCGGTCGCCCACCGGCCGCTGCCGTGCCGCACCGAGCCGATGCTCCGCTTCGGACAGCCCGAGGAGGTGCCGGTGGTGCCCTGGGGGCCGCGCGGGTCGGACGTGTCGGTCCGGGGCATCGCCGACGTCCTGGACCGGCGCCCGACGACGTCCGCGGTCCTCCTGGCCAACCACGGGCTGCTGGTGTTCGGCCCGGACGCCGCGGCCGCCGCCCACCTGGTGGTGGCGATCGAGGAGAGCGCCGAGGCCGAGATCGCCGCCGCCGCGATCGGCGGGGCGGTGGACTTCCCCGAGGGCGCCCTGGAAGCCGTCCAGGCCTCGATCGCCCGGGTCGCGTCATGACCGATCCCACCCTCGCCGACCACACCGTCGCCGGCCACGCCGTCCCCGACCACACCGTCGCCGATCGCGCCTCCACCGGCCGGGCCTCCAGCGACCGCACAGACGCCGAGCGTGCCGAAGCCCTGCGGGACCGCTACCGCGCGACGCTCGGAGCCGTCCCCCACGCGGTGGAGGACCGTCTGCGGGTGGCCCGGTCCTACGGCCGGCTCCCCACCGAAGAGGCGTTCACGGCCCTGCGGCACATCGTGCTGGCCGACAGCCCGCTCGGTGGCCGCGTACAGCAGTTGGTCCACTTCGGTCAGTTGCTGTCCCTCGGCCGAGCCGAACCGGCCCGGATCCACGCCCGGGGAGCACTCCACGCGGGCGCCGGCATCGCCGACCTCATCGGAGTCGCCGAGACCGCGCTCATCACCTCGGGCACCCCGGCCTACGCGCTCGGCATCG
The DNA here is from genome assembly GCF_044764985.1 of Kitasatospora sp. NPDC093550. NCBI lineage: Bacteria > Bacillati > Actinomycetota > Actinomycetes > Kitasatosporales > Streptomycetaceae > Kitasatospora > Kitasatospora sp. NPDC093550. Next base: position 83,523 of record NZ_JBIWJF010000015.1, on the reverse strand, counting down.
AGATCATCGTCGAACTCCTGCAGGAGGAGGACCCCCGGACCGACTGACCGGATGTCCGAATCGTTCAAGACCCGCCGTGTCCGGGCCGCCTAGCGTGACGGGCATGACCAGCACACCCAGCCCCACGGGCACCCCTGGTACCGCAGGAACCATCGACGCCGCACCGCGGTTCGCCTTCATCGGGCTCGCCGTCTCGGAGGTGGCCGCCTCGATCGCCTTCTACCGGCGGCTCGGCATCGCGTTCCCCGACGGTGTCGAGCAGGAGCCGCACGTCGAGGCCGAGTTGCCCGGCGGGCTGCTCCTGGTGCTGGACGCCGAGTCCACCATCCGTTCGTTCCACCCCGCCTGGCAGCCGCCGTCCGGCGGTGGGCGTACGGCGCTGGCGTTCCGTTGCGAGAGCCCCGCGCACGTGGACGCGCTGTACGAGGAGCTGACGGGCGCCGGGTACCACGGGGAGTTGAAGCCCTGGGACGCCTTCTGGGGCCAGCGGTACGCCGTGGTGCACGACCCGGACGGCAATGGGGTGGACCTGCTCGCGCCGCTCGGCTAGGCCGCGCCGGAGGCGCCCTGGGCGCGCAGCAGGGCGGTCACCGGCATGCCCGCCAACTCCCGTATGTCACGCGCCAGATGGGCCTGATCCGCGTAACCCGTCCGGGCCGCCGTCTCGGCGAGCGGGACGCCGGTGCGGGCCAGTGCGAGGGCGCGCTGCATGCGCAGGACGCGGGCGAGCGTCTTGGGCCCGTAGCCGAAGGCGGCGAGCGAGCGGCGGTGCAGCTGCCGTGCGCCGAGGCCGACCGCCTCGGCCGTCGCCGAGACGGAGCGGCCGGCGGCGAGTGCGGCGACCACCGCCCGGACCTGCGGGTCCTCGGGCGGCGCCGCGGCCGCCAGGCGCAGCGCCAGGGCCTCCAGCGCGGCGGCCGGGTCGGGTGCCGCGTCGATCCGCTCGGTGAGTCGCCGCACCTCCGCGCCCGCTCGCAGGTCGGCCAGGTCGACCCGGCGGTCCCTCAGCTCGTACGCGGGGACGCCGAGCAGTGCGGGCGCGGTGCCGGGGCGGAAGCGCACGCCCGCCCACGGGCCCGGCAGCCCGGGTCCGGGGCGGAACGCCCGGGTGTCGGGGCCGGCGACCAGCAGTCGGCCCTCCGTCCACAGCAGGTCCATGCAGCCGTCGGGCAGCACCGGGCCGCCCGCGGCACCGTCGCCGACGCCGACGGCCCCCTTCGTCCAGACGACCGCACCGGGCAGCAGCCGGGACGCGCGCTCGACGTACTCGGGGGGCATGGGACGAAGGCTACGCGCCCGCACCCGGGAGCGCCCGGCCGCGGCGAGCAGGCGAGCGGGCAGGCGAGCGGGCGGGCAGGCGGGCAGGCGAGCGGGCGGGCAGGCGGGCAGGCGAGCGAGCAGGCGAACGGGCGCCCGCGACCAGGCCGTCCGGGCCGAGGCTCAGCCGGCCGTGTCCACGAGCGGTTCCGCCCCGGCCGCCGCATCCCCGGCGTCCGCCGCACCACCCGCGGCCCCGCCCCCGCGCATCAGCACCAGGGTGAGCGCCGCGGCCGCCACCACCGCGATGCCGCCCACCGTGAAGGTGGTGGAGGTGGCCGTGTTGAACGCCTCGCGGGCCGCCGCGACCAGCCCGCCGTCGCCCGTGGAGCCCGTGGAACCCGTGGAACCCGCGACCGCGAGCGCGCCGGTGATGTCGTGGCGCGCGGCGGCGGGGGCGCCGTCGGGCATCGCGCCGGTGTAGGTGGCGGACAGGACGGTGCCGAGGACGGCCACGCCGAGCGCGGCGCCGGACTGCTGGATGGTGTCGTTGAGCGCGGAGCCGACGCCCGCGTGCTCGCCGGGGATCGCGCTCATCAGCGCGTTGGCGGCGGCCGGCATGCCGAGACCGGAGCCGACGCCGAGCACCAGCATGGCGAGGGCGACCTTGGTGAAGCCGTCGCCGACCGAGAGGGTGGCCAGCAGTCCGAAGCCGCCCGCGATGACGAGCATGCCGACGGCCGTCAGCACCCGCGCCGGGACCTTCTTGCCGAGCGCGGCGCCCACCCCGTTGAAGACCAGCGAGGCGACGGCGAGCGGGATGAAGGCCAGCCCGGTGTCGGTGGGCGAGAACTCCAGCACGAACTGCAGGTACTGGGTGAGCACCAGCATCAGCCCGCCGGTGGCGAAGGTCAGCAGGACGAGCGAGAAGCTGGCGCCGGTGAACACCCGGTTGCGGAACAGCTTGAGGGGGACCATCGGCGAGTCGGTACGGACCTGCCGGACGGCGAACCCGGTCAGCGCGGCCACCGCGACGGCCATCGCGCCGAGCGTGCCCGCGCTGGTGAAGCCGTCGCGCGGCAGCACGACGATCGACCAGACCAGCGCCGTCATGCCGACCATCGACAGCACCATGCCCGGCAGGTCGGGGCGCCGCCACGGCCCCTTGGACTCCGGCATCAGCAGCACCGCCGCGAGGATCGCGACCGCCGCGACCGGCACGTTGAGCAGGAAGACCGCGCCCCACCAGAAGTGCGCGATCAGCGCACCGCCGAGCACCGGCCCGCCGACCAGTCCGACCATGGCCACCGCGCTCCAGGCGGCGATCGCCTTCGGCCGCTCGTCGTCGTCGAAGACGGTGATCAGGATGGAGAGCGTGCTCGGCATGACCAGCGCACCGCCGACGCCCATCAGGACGCGCCCGGCGATCAGCTGGCCGGGGCTGTCGGCGACGGCCGCGACCAGGGAGGCGGCGCCGAACAACGCCAGTCCGACGATCATCACCTTCCGCCGCCCGAAGCGGTCGGAGAGGCTGCCCGAGGTGAGCAGCAGGCCGGCGAAGACCAGGATGTACGAATCGATGATCCACTGGATGTCCTGGGCCCCGGCCCCGAGGTCCTCCGCGATGGGCGGGATGGACACCGTGAGCACCATGTTGTCGATCACCAGCACCAGGCTGCTGAGGCAGAGCACGACCAGGATGAACCAGCGCCGCGGATTCCGTTCCACCGCGTTCCCCCTTTGAACTTCTCGCACTTCTCGTACTTCTCGCACTTCGCGACCTTCGCGGCCTTCGCGAACCCGTCGGAAAGCCGGAGCGGGCACACCGCCCTCCGTCCCCACGGGTACGGTGTGCGCCGCTCCGAACACTGTACGGACGCCGCACACTGTTCGCAACGCCGTACGGTGTGCGGAACGACTTATGCTGATCCGGACGACGAGAGACGAAGGAGAGCCGGATGACGGCCAAGTCGGAGGACGGTACGGCGGGCATCCCCTCGCTGTGGACCCGACCGCAGCGACCCCGCCGGGAGCAGCCCGCCCTCAGCCGCGAACAGATCGTGGCCGAGGCCCTCGCCCTCCTCGACAGCGACGGCGCCGAGGCGCTGAGCATGCGCAAGCTCGGCGCCCGCCTCAACGCCGGCGCCACCTCGCTGTACACCCACGTCGCCAACAAGGACGAGCTGCTCGCCCTCGCCGTCGACCAGGTCTTCTCCGAGATCCCGCTGCCGGAGCCGGACTCCGCCACGAGCGGCCCGAAGGCCTGGCGCCCCGCCATCGAAGAGTGCGCCGAAGGCGTGCGCGCGGTCATCCTGCGCCATCCGTGGATGGTCTCGGTGATCGGCGACGTCGGGATGGTCTACTTCGGCCCCAGCTGGATGCGGCTGTCCGAGGCCTTCCTGACCCTGCTGGAGACCTCCGGGCTCGACCTCGTCGACGCCAACGAGGCGATGGGCGTCGTCATGGGCTACACCATCGGCTCGGCCACCGTGGAGGCCGCCTGGCTGAGCGCGCTGGCCAAGCGCGGCCGGGACGAGCAGGAGTGGATGGAGCAGCTCCTGCCCGCCGTCACCGAGGCCACCAAGGACCACCCGCGACTGCACCGGCTCTACACCGCCCACGTGGGCCAGGAGATCGAGGCTGGCCGGGACTCCGCCTTCCGCAGCGGCGTCCGGCTCATCCTCGACGGCGTCGAGGCCGCCTGGGCGGCCCGGACCGCCGGCCACCACGCGAACTGAACTCCGGCTGCGCTAAAGCTCGTTGAACGCCTGCACCTCCGCGTAGCCCGGCACCGGCCCGACCGGATCGCCCGTGGCGACGGCGCCCGCCGTCGCCACCGCCGCCGCCAGCGCGGAGCGGTAGAGCAGTGAGCCCAGGCTGACCCGGGCCACCCCGAGCGCGGCCAGCTCGGCGAGCGCCGGACCGGTCGGCGTCCAGAGGATGTTGAGCGGGACGGAGAGGGCGCCGACCAGCCGGGCGATGGCCGTCGGCTCGACCAGCCCGGGGGCGAACACGCCGTCCGCGCCCGCCCCCTGGTACGCCTCCAGGCGCCGGAGGGTCTCCGGCTCGGGGTCGTCCTGCCCGCACCAGTAGGTGTCGGTACGGGCGTTCACGAACAGCTCCGGCACGGCCGCCTTCACCGCCGCCACCTTCGCCGCGTGGACGTCGACCGGCGCCAGCGTGCCGTCCGCCCGACCGTCCTCCAGGTTGATGCCGACCGCTCCCGCCTTCGCCAACTCGACGGCCAGCTCGGCGACTTCGTCCGGGTCGTCGCTGAAGCCGGACTCCGCGTCGACACTCAGCAGGAAGTCGCCGCGCCCGAGCCGCCGCGCCAGCCGTACGGTCTCCGCGCGGGTGGCGGCCGCGCCGTCGGGCAGCCCGGCCGCGGCCGCCACCCCCAGGCTGGTGGTGCCGATCGCGGCGTGGCCCGCGGCGGCGAGGGCGACGGCCGAGGCGTGGTCCCAGGCGTTGGGGAGCAGCAGCGGACGGCCGGGGCGGTGGTGCAGGGCGGCGAAGGGGGTGATGGGGGTTCCGGGGGTCATGGCGCGGTCTCCTCGGTGCTGCTCGGACGGACTGATGCGGGCTCGTGCGGCCGACGGCCTCATTCCGGCCGCCGGAGGCACCCCACGGAATCCGCGTAGTACCCGGACCCCGCGACGTGGTGGACGATCCGCCGGAAGCTCCAGCCGGTACCGGGCGAGTGGTCCAGGACGGCCTCCGGCAGGGCGGCCACCCGGCGGGACCAGATGCCGGCCAGCCGGGTGAGACGGCTGCGGGCCTCGTCCAGGTCGGCGGCGGTGAACGGGGCGAGGTCGGCCGGGGTGGTGGTGTGGGAGGCGTGCCAGTGGTCCGGCTCGGTCGGCTCGCCGGCCATCCTGGCGTCCAACTCGGCCAGGTGGTCGAGGAGATGGTCGCTGACACGGCGAACGGCCTTGTGCGGTGCGTAGGTTCGACCGTCCTCGTTGACGATCGGGCGGCCGTCCCAGGCCGTCCAGGACGCGGCCACGGTGAGCACGTGGTCGACCATCTCCGGCACCAGTGAAGCGAGTTCGGCCTTGCCGAGCACCTCCTCCGGGCCGGATTCCGCCACGTCCGGGTCCGCCGCGCCCACGTCCGCCACGTACGGGTCCGCCGGGTCGGAGGCGCCGAACAGGATGCCCTCCGCGAGGACCAGGGCGTGCGAGCGGCCCGGGCAGATCCGCGGCGGGGCGCCGAAGCCGAGTGCCACGCCGTCCGGCGCCTCCGTCTGGGCGGCCGCGATGTCCAGCACCACCTGCGTTCCGGCCGGTACGGCGGCCCCGCCGACCTCGGTCGCCCGGGAGGCGAGCCGGCGCATCACGCGCACCGGCGGGTCCTCGCGCAGCGCGCCGACGAGTCCGTCCCGGTGCCCACGGGCCCGCTCCACCAGCGCCGCGGTGGCGTCGCAGGCCTGGACCAGCAGACCGATCCGGTTGGCAGCAGTCTCACGGGCCGGGTCGGCCGCGCCGCCGTCCGGGTCACCCGCAGCGCCGTCCCCCTCGACCGCGCCGCCGGCCAGGCCCACCGCCGGCAGCAGCCGGGCCACCGCCGCGTCCGCCTCCGGGTCCTCCGGCGCGTCCGCGAAGTACGAGCGGGCGACCGTCGCGACGTCCCGCGCCACGGCCTCCGGATCGGCCAGCCCGAGCGCCCACGCCAGCACCCGCACCACGCGCAGCCGTACGTCCGTCTCGAAGCCGCCCGCGGCGGCCACCCGCAGCGCGGCCGGGTCCAGCCGCGCCAGATCGGCCAGCACCAGCGCCCGGCGCCGGGCGTGCGCTTCGCCGGAGCTGAACCGGGCGACGGTGGCCCGCAGCCAGGCCACCCCGGCGGGCGCGCCCGGGGCGACGGGCGCCGCGGGCAGCGGGACCAGCGCCGGATCGGCGAGGGCCGCCGTGACGTCGTCGTAGTGGGAGAAGGTCATGGTTCCGGAGCCGGAGACCACCGTCGTTTCGCTCATGCCGTCATCGTGGCCCCGGCTCGTTTCGGCCCCCGCCGAACTGTGCCGGAGCGACCATGGAGGCATGCCCCCGACACCCCGCGCCTCGGAACCCCACCCCTCCGAGCCCCGCCCACCGACCCCGCGCCCGAACTCCCCCGCCGGCCCCGGCTCCCCGCCCCGGCGGCCCTCCGGCCACGGCGGCGCGGCGCTCGCCGCCCTCGCCGCCCTGCTCGCCGATCCGACCCGCGCCGCCTTCTGCTCCGCGCTGCTCGACGGCCGCGCCTGGACCTCCGGCGAACTGGCCCGGAGCGCCCGCGTCGCACCGTCCACGGCCAGCGAGCACCTGTCGCGGCTGATCGCGGGCGGCCTGCTCGCCGAGGAACGGCAGGGCCGGCACCGCTACGTCCGGATCGCCTCGCCCGCCGTGGCCACCCTGCTCGAAGACCTGACGTCCTTCGCCGAGTCCGGCGGCCCCGGCACCCCGGCGCCCCGCAACCTGGGCGAGGCCACCCGGCTGAGCGCCGAAGCCCGCGCCCGGACCTGCTACGACCACCTGGCCGGCCGCCTCGGCGTGGCCGTCGCCGACGCGCTGCTCGCCCGCGGCCTGGTCGCCGACGAGGCCGGGCTGGCCGTCACCGAGCGCGGCCGGGACTGGCTGGCCGCGCAGGCGATCGAGCTGCCGCCACGCACGGGCCGCCGCGGCGGGCGCCCGGTGGTGCGCAGCTGCCTGGACTGGACGGAGCGCCGCAGCCACCTCGGCGGCGCGCTGGGCGCGGCACTCTGCCGGACCGCCCTGGACCGCGCCTGGGTGGAACGGATCGGCTCCGGCCGGGCCCTGCGGGTCACCCCGGACGGCGGCCGGGCGCTCCGCGAACTCCTCGGCGTCGAAGCCCCCTGACGCCCTCCCCCGCCCTCGACGACCTGCCCCCGACACCTCCCGCCCCCGACACCCGCCGCCCCCGACGCCGGCCGCCCTCACCCCATCGACTTCGCCCCGTCCAACGACTCCCGGATGATGTCCGCGTGCCCCGCGTGCTGCGCGGTCTCGGCGATCACGTGCAGCAGCACCCGCCGGGCCGACCAGGTCGCGCCCGGCTCGAACCACGGCGCCGGCGGCAACAGGTGGCTGAGGTCGAGGTCGGGCAGGGTGCGGACCAGTTCGTCCGTCCCGCGCGCCACCCGCTCGTACTCGGCGAGCAGCCCGGCCAGCGTCTCGCCCTCGACCATCCGGAACTGGGCCTGCCACGCCGCGGCGGCGTCCTCCCCGGTCGGGTCCGCGTCCCCGGCCCGCATGGCCTCGGCGCCGCCGGTCATGAACCGCACCCACCGCGCCTCGACCGCCGCCACGTGCTTGATCAGCCCGCCCAGGCACAGCTCGCTGACCGTGGTCCGCTCGGCCGCCTGGGCGTCGGTGAGGTCGCGGACGGTGCGCCGCAGCAGGCCGCGGTGGGTGTCGAGCGTCTCGACGAGGTCCTCGCGCTCCCCCATCAGACGTCCACCGTGTTCGGCTGGTCGCCGACGGTCCGTCCGAGGTCGATGATCCCGAAGGCCGCACCCTGCGGGTCACCGACCGCCGCGAACCGCCCGAACGGGCTGTCCATCGGCCCGAAGTGGACCTTTCCGCCGCGCGCCGTCAGCCGCTCGATCGCGGCGTCGGTGTCGTCCACGGCGAAGTAGACGCTGATGTACGAGGGCGCCTCGGGCGGCAGGAAGTCGCCCTCCGCCCCCATCCGGCCCAGCACCGGCCGGTCGCCGACCTGGAACATCCGGTAGTCGAACTCCTCGGAGTCCATCTTCTTCACGCCGTAGGGGAAGACCGCCGGGAAGAAGGCGTCCGCCTTCCCCGGCTCCCGGGTCACCAGTTCGGCCCAGCTGTACGCACCGGGCTCGCCCTGCTTCTCGAAGCCCTCGTGCCGCTCGGCCTGCCAGACACCGAACACGACGCCGCCCGGGTCCTTGGCGATCACCATCGTGCCGAAGTCGCCGACCTGCATCGGCCCCATGACCACCTCGCCGCCGTTGGCGCGGATCCGCGCGGCGGTGGCCCCGGCGTCCGGCGAGGCCAGGTACAGGCACCAGGCCGACTGCACCTGTTCACCGGGCATCGGCGGGACGACCGCGGCCACCGCCTTGCCGTCCGAGTAGGCCTGCGTGTAGTTGCCGAACTCCGACGAACTCTCGCCGAAGGTCCAGCCGAGTACGTCTCCGTAGAAGGCCTTCGCGCCTTCCACGTCGGTGAACATCGCGTCGACCCAACAGGGTGTGCCCTCAGGTAGCGCAGCCATCTCTCTGCCCTCGTGTGCGGCGAAGTGCGCACGCCGGCAGGCGCACGCCGACCCCCGACTCGTCAGCCTAGCCACGACGCGGCGCACCCGCGCGGGATGGCCCGCACGGGTGCGCCGGAGACTCAGGCGGCGCTTGCGCGCGCGCCGGCCGCTCAGTGCTTCGGCACCGCCCCGCTCAGCGGCGGCCGCAGCGAGCTCGTGCCCAGACCGGTCGGGCCCAGCGGCACCACACCGCTCGGCACCGGCACCGCCGGCTCCGGCACCGACCGCTCGGACACCGCCGGCTCCGGCACCGACCGCTCGGACACCGCCGGCACAGGCGCCACCGGAACGGCCGCACCCGGCAGCGCCCCGGAGTGCCCCGCCGCCCGCCGCGCCCGCGCGGCCGCCGCCAGGTCCCGCTCGGCACCGAAGTGCCGTTCCAGGTCCGCCTCGCCGTACCGGCGGCAGCCCTCGTGCCAGCCCAGGATGCCGGTGAGCCAGTTCTCCAGCTCGCCGACGTACCCGTCGAGCAGTTTCCTGGCCGCCGGTTCCAGCCCGAAGTCCTCGTACATGACCGGGAGTTCCAGCTGCGCCACGTGCTGGAACTGACTCAGCCGGGAGTGCATCAGGTCGTCGACGATCCGGACCGCCGCCGCGTAGTCGCAGTTGAAGAAGGACTGCACCACCAGGACGACGTTGTGCAACTCGCCCTCGTACTCGATCTCCTTCTGGTACGAGAAGAGGTCGTTCATCATGCACGCGTAGTCCATCGCGGAGTGCTCCAGCGCGCGCATCGAGCCGTGGTCGTACACCTCGTCCGGGACGGTCCCACCGTGGCCGATGTGGCACAGGCTGGTGGTGAGCTCGGAGCCGAAGGTGGAGCGGCGCATCTCCAGGTAGTCCACCGGGTCCGGGATCCGGTGCTGGATCGCGTTGGCCAGTTCCCAGGCCCAGGCCTCCAACATGATCTCGACCGCCGCGCGGAACCGTTCCCGGCCCTCGGTGTCCAGCAGGACGGCGGTGCGCCCCCAGAGGTCGGCGAGCCCGCGTTCCAGCGCGTTGACGGGCTCCGGCGCGGGGGTGCCGTCCACCGGCATGAACAGCGACAGCCGCGCGTTGGTGGCCTTGGCCCCGGCCAGGTCGCGGGCGCGCCCGAAGATCCTCGGGTAGTAGTCGTCGGCCCAGGTGCCCCACACCAACCAGCCGGTGGCGAGGTCGAGTTGGTCGGCGGTGGCCTCCGGGTACAGGCCGGCCGAGCAGAGCGCGAGGTCGTAGTCCCGGATCGCCTCGGTGTCCCAGATACCGGATCCGGGGACGGCCGGGTCGGCCTCCAGCAGGCCCATCCGCCCGGCCCACTCGACCGCACGCTCCCGGGCGCCGTCCAGGTGCGGGCTCAGCCTGCGCTCGTACGGCAGCGTGAACTCGGGCAGCAGGGAGGGCCCGACGGCCTGGAACGGCACGTGCGCGTGCGAACGCGCCCGCCGCTCGGCCGGACCGACCGCCCCGCTCGCGGCGGCCACCCCGCCCGGTCCGTCCGCCCCGGCCACCCCGTCCGCGACGGCCTCGGCCCCGCTCGCGGCACCCGCGCCCCCACCCCGCAGGATGTCCAGCGCCGAGGTCCCGATGCCGCCGATCGCGTACTGGTCCCACCACCGTCCGGCACCCGACGGTCCCGGCAGCCCCGACAAGCCCGGCAGCCCCGGCAGCGCGCCACCCGCCCCGGGTGCCACCTCGCCGCCCGAACCCGCCGACGCCCCACCGCCGTTCATGTACCGGCTGGAGCGCAGGTGCCACTCGTGCCCGCCGGACTGCCAGTCCTGCAGACCCTTGACGTACGCCATGACCCTCGCGCGGCCCTCCGGGTCCAGCCCGGTCTCCGCGAACAGCACGGGCAGTTCGGTGAACACGGTGTTCTCGAACTGCTGGAGCCGCGAGGTGAGCAGGTCGTTCACCGCCTCGGCGGCCTCCTGGGTGGTGCACTCCAGGAACCGCTCCAGCACGAGGATGCCGTTGCTCAGCTCGCCCTCGTCCTCCACCTCCCGCTGGTACGAGAAGATGTCGTTGCGCAGGTGCACGCCGTCGGAGAAGGCGTCCATCAGCACCCGCAGCGCCCGAGAGCCGGACACCTCCTTCGGCACCTCGGCCCCGGCGGCGTACTCGACCAGCTGCGCGGACCACGGCGCGCCGCCGACCTTGCGGCGCATCTCGATGTACTCGACCGGGTTGGCGACCCGTCCCGCGTCGATGTTGGCGAGCTCCCAGAGCGACTCGTTCAGCAGGTTGCGGGTGCTCCGCGCGAACCGGATCCGCCAGTCCTCGCCCATCGCCGGCACGGTCCGCCGCCAGAGGTCGGCCAGGCCCGCCTCGACGGGGTTCTCCGGCTCCGGCACCGGGGTGGCCGGGTCGGCCGGCATGAACAGCGGCAGCCGGTCCAGGTGCGCCTTGCCCGCCTCCCGGTCGTTGGTGCGCTTGTACATGTCGAGGAAGTGGTCGTCGAAGAAGAAGACCCAGACGTACCAGTCGGTGACCAGCGACAGCGCCTCGGCGGAGGCGTCCGGGTGGGTGTAGGCGCAGAGCAGGCCGTAGTCGTGGGCCTCCAGGTCCGCCTGGTCCCAGATGCCGGAGCCCTCCAGCATGCCCATCTCCCGGGCCCAGTCGGTGGAATGGGTCCGCGCCTCGTCCAGATGGGGGTTGAGGCGTGCCGGGTGCGGCACGTAGAAGGACGGCAGTTCGAACGGCTGGGTCACGGCGGGCGAGCCTTTCTGGACGCGTCGTTTGGACCAAGAATGACCCGCCACCCGGACGCCACACCGGCACAACAGGAACAGTCATATGAGATGACCCACCTGCTCGAACCCCAGATCGAACGATCGCCCGAGCGACCGACCAGCCCCGGAACGTACGTACGGCCCCCCCCCCCTGCCCCTCCCGCCCCACCCGAACCACCCACCCGGCCGAGCGCACCCCCACCCCCACGCGCCCCGCGCCGGATCCCGAGCCCCGCCCCGAACACGACCGACAGGGGCGGACCGCGATCGCGGTCCGCCCCTGCGAAGGCCGAGTCCCGGGGCCCCGGCCCGCCCGCTCAGACCGCCAGTCCCAGGACCAGCGAGGCCGCCGCCGGCGCGGCGTAGACGAGCGGGAAGGGGATGTGGGCGTAGGCGCGGGCCCGGATCACGGTGAGGACGGCGCCGAGGAAGTAGAGCACCACGCCGACGGCGGCGGCGTAGCCGACGGCCGGGACGGCGAGGCCGACCAGCAGGCCGAGGGCGCCGGCCGCCTTGGCGACGCCGAGCCAGGTCCACCAGGCGCGCGGGACGCCGTAGTCGGCGAGGGGCTTCACGACGTACTCGGCGCCGGCGAAGACCGAGTAGGCCGAGAAGCCGACCATGAGGGCGCCGAGGACGGTGACGACGGTGCAGGCGACGGACATTGAAGTGCTCCCCACTCGATGGCTGTTCGGTTCGACACTCCTCTGACCCGGCGCCCGCGAGGGATGTGACCGGCGCGGGCAAAAAATATTCCGCGCCGACCCCGCAGACCCCCAACAACCGCTCCGCCAACGAACAAAGCAGGCATGGCAAGGCCTGGAACACCAAGACTTCCCCCGGTACGGGCGTGTTGACGGCCCCCGTCAACCCCGCGTCCACCAGACTGGGCGCCGACCCGACGTCAACTCCGAGGAGGGCAAGCCCATGAACGTCACCGTTCGGCTCGCACAGCAGCCCGAGGCCGACGAACTGCTCGGACGGAGTGCGCTCGCCGCGCTCGTCGGCATGCTGCTCGACCAACAGGTCCCGATGGAGTGGGCGTTCACCGGCCCGCTGACCATCGCGCAGCGCCTCGACCGGGACGACCTGGACGCCCACGAGATCGCCACCTACAACCCGGAGGAGTTCGTCGCGCTCCTCTCCGCGAAACCCGCCGTCCACCGCTATCCGGCCGCGATGGCCAAACGGGTGCAGCAACTCTGCCAGTTCCTGGTCGCGCAGTACGACGGCGACGCCGCCGCGCTGTGGAAGGACGTCCGCACCGGCAAGGAACTGCTGAGCCGCCTCAACGCCCTGCCCGGCTTCGGCAAGCAGAAGTCGCAGATCTTCCTCGCCCTGCTCGGCAAGCAGTACGGCGTCCGGCCCGAGGGCTGGCGCGAGGCGGCCGGCGCCTACGGCGAGGAGGGCGCGCACCGCTCGGTCGCCGACATCACCGGTCCCGAATCCCTCGTCCTGGTGCGGGAGTTCAAGCAGGAGATGAAGCGCGCCGCGAAGGAGGCCAAGGCCGCCGCCAAGCCCCGCACCACCACCCGCACGACGGCCGCGGCGGCGACCGCCGGCCGGTAGCGCCGTGCCCGGCACCCGGTGGACGGGCGCACCCGACAGCGCTCAGCGGGCCCCGGCGTCCAGGCGGGCGTAGTCGTACCGCCCGCGGACCCGCCGGAGGAAGTACCGCCCGAGGCTCTCCGCCGCCAGCAACTCCCGGTGCACCCGCGCCGGAACCCCCGCGTACCGGTACACCGACCCACCGGTGAACTCCAGCTCCAGCACCCGCGCCACCGGGTCGTAGCCGACCGAGCGCAGCACCGAGGAGTCCACCGCCGTACGTTCCATGGCTCTCCCAGCATGCACCGAGGGCCCCGGCCGCGCAGTGCGACCGAGGCCCTCGTTCCCCGCCCGGCGCCCGGTGCCGTACCGGTGCCGGACGGCGGACCGGTGCCGGCTGGAGAACCGGTGCCGACGGAACCGGTCAGACCAGCACGGTCTCCCGGTCCTCCGCCGCGTCCTCGGCACCGGCGGCGGCGACCGCCGCCCCGCGCCGCCGCGGCAGCGCGAACATCAGCAGGAACACCGCCAGCAGCACCCCCGCGACCCACCACAGCGCGTGCACGAAGGCCCCGCCGAACGCCGTGCCGACCGCCTCCGGCGGGACCACGTCGTCCATCGCCCCGAAGAAGGCCACCGACACCAGTCCGAGCCCGAGCGCGTTCCCCACCTGCTGCACGGTGTTGATCAGCCCGGAGGCCGAACCGGCGTGCTCGCGCGGCACCTCGGCCAGCACCGCGTCCGTGATCGGCGCGACGATCAGCCCCATGCCGAGGCCCATCACCACCAGCGGCAGCGCCATCTGCCAGGGCGCGATCGCCGTCCCGTACCGGTCGGCCTCCCAGATGTAGGTGAGCACGCCCGCGGCCATCACCAGCGCGCCCGCCTGCAGCACCTTGCGCCCGAACCGCGGCACCAGCTGCTGCACCGACAGCCCGGCCGCCACCGAGACCGCGATCGAGAACGGGATGCCGGTCGCGCCGGCCTTGAGCGGGCTCCAGCCCAGGCCCACCTGCATGTAGAGCGTCCAGACCAGGAAGAAGATGCCGAGCGCCACGCCGAAGGCCAGCTGCACGCAGATCCCGGCCGCGAAGGACTTCACCCGGAACAGCGCGAGCTCCACCAGCGGGGAGCCGTCCCGCCGCGTCTTGACCTTCTCGTACGCCACGAACAGGGCGAACACCGGCAGGCTGCCGGCCATCGACAGGTAGCCCCAGAGCGGCCAGCCCGCCTCCCGCCCGTGCGTCAGCGGGTAGATCAGCATCAGCAGGCCGAGGCTGGCCAGCAGCACGCCCACCAGGTCGAGCTTCAGCGCCTGGTCGGCCTTCGACTCGTCGATGAAGCGGCGCCCGAGCAGCAGGCCCGCGATGCCGACCGGCAGGTTGATCAGGAAGATCGGCCGCCAGGCCAGGCCGAACAGGTCCCACTCGGTGAGCAGCGCACCGATCATCGGACCGGAGACGGCGCCCAGTCCGACCACCGCGCCGAACATGCCGAACACCTTGCCGCGCTCCTCCGCCGGGAAGGTCGCGTGGATGATCGACAGCACCTGCGGCACCATCAGCGCCGCCGTCCCGCCCTGCAGCAGCCGGGTCGCGACCAGCATCTCCGGCCCGGTGGCCAGCCCGCAGAGCGCGGAGGCCAGGGTGAAGCCGCCGATCCCGATCAGGAACAGCCGCTTGCGGCCGTGGATGTCGCCCAGCCGCCCGCCGGTGATCAGCCCGATCGCGAAGGCCAGCGCGTACCCGCCGGTGACCCACTGCACGGCGCTGAAGGAGGCGCCGGTGTCCGCCTGGATGCTGGGGATGGCGATGTTGACGATGGTGACGTCCACCAGGTCCATGAAGGAGGCCACCATCACGATCGCCAGCGCGATCCACCTCCGCCGGTCGGCTCCCGCCGCAGTCATTCGGTACTCCTCGACTTCTCGCTCTTCCCGCTCATCTCGACGTCCACGACGGTACGGGCCATCTAGGTCAGATCCTGTCCCACTTCATCCGGCATGCTGGACGGCATGACCGACACCCCGGCCCGGCTGCTGAACCTGCTGTCCCTGCTCCAGACGCCGCGCGAGTGGCCCGGCAGCGAGCTGGCCGAGCGGCTCGGCGTCAGCCCCCGGACGATCCGGCGCGACATCGACCGGCTGCGCGACCTCGGCTACCCGGTGCAGGCCACCATGGGCGCGGTCGGCGGCTACCGGCTGGTCGCGGGTACGGCGATGCCGCCGCTGCTGCTGGACGACGAGGAGGCGGTGGCGATCGCGGTGGGGCTGCGGGCGGGCGCCGGTCACGCGGTGGTCGGCATCGAGGAGGCCTCGGTCCGGGCGCTCGGCAAACTGCTCCAGGTACTGCCCGGCCGACTGCGGCACCGGGTCGGCGCGCTCAACAACGCGACCGTGCCGCTGCTCGGCGGGGACGGCCCGACCGTCGACCCGGACGACCTCACACTGATCGCCGGGGCCGTCACCAACCACGAACGACTGCGCTTCGCGTACCGCTCGTACGACGGCACCGGGACGAGCCGCAACGTCGAGCCCGAGCGGCTGGTCTCGGTCGGCCGCCGCTGGTACCTGGTCGGCTACGACCTGGACCGCGCGGACTGGCGGCTGTTCCGGGTCGACCGGCTGAGCGAGCCCTTCGCCACCGGCGCCCGCTTCACCCCGCGCCCGCTCCCGGCCGAGGACGCCGCCGCGTACGTGGCGGGCAAGCTGCGCCGCCCGTCCCCGAGCGGCACCGTGGTCGCCACCGTGCACGCCCCGGCCGAGCTGGTCCGGCAGCGCTTCCGCCCGGGCGACTCCGAGATCGAGCCGGTCGACGAGCACAGCTGCCGGCTGCGTTCCCGCTCCGACTCCCTGGAGTGGACGGCGATGCGGCTGCTGTCGTTGGACCGCGCCTTCGAGGTGCACGAGCCGCCGGAGCTGCGCGAGCACCTCCGGCGGCTCGCCGAACGCGCCAACCACGCGGCAGGAGAAGAGGGTTAGACCCTCTCCCAACGAGAGGCCCTAGGCCTCCACCCGGTACCAGCCGTCGCCGCGGCGGAACCACAGCGCCCCGTCCCGGCCGTGGGCCCGCCGCCGGTCGAGCTCACCGGGCAGGTCGGGGCCGGACCGGTCGAGCCCGCGCCGCCCGGTCCGCTTCCACTCCTTGCCGACCAGCAGGTACCAGGTCAACTCGCCTCCCCGGTCGAGGAAGACCGCCTCCCTGCCCCGGACCGCGAACCCGAGGGGCACTCGCACCGGGCAGGGCACCGTGGTGGAGGAGCCGTCGGCCGGATCGATCCGGGTGAGGTAGCTGCCCGAGGAGCTCGGGTACCAGGCCAGCCAGGCGTACGGTCCCTCGGTCGCCGCGGCCAGCCCCTCCAGCGGGTAGTCGGGCAGCTTCTTCTGCTCGGGGGTCCACACCACCCTGCCCCGGGTGTCGACGCCCCGCAGCCCCGCCGCGGAGATCGGGTGGTCGCCGTAGATGCCCTCGTCCCCGTAGGCCATCCAGATCCGGCCGCCCCGGTCGGTGACCAGCGCCCGGATGTCGTCACCGAGGCCGAGCACCCGGTCCGGCGTCCCGTCCGGCCCGTACACCGCGGCGTTGGGCACCCAGTCCGCGCCGACCTGCTCGGCCCGGCCCTCGGTCAGCAGCACCCGGCCGCCCGGCAGCAGCGCCAGGTGGTCCGGCCCGACCTCGACGCCGGACAGCGGCACCCGCCACTCCCCCCGCGCCGCCGGCACGACCACCTCGCCGTCGTAGGGCGGCTTCACCAGCCGCCACGACCCGGCCGGCGTCAGGTGCTCCTCCGGCACCAGCAGGACGGCCGGCTCCCCGGCCGGCCCGACCGTCCAGGCCGCGGCCCGGCGGCCCGCCCGCCGCTCCTCCTCGGGCAGCCGCCAGACCTCGACCGGACGGTCGGACACCGGCATCGGACTCAGACCCCGTACTCCGCGGTCAGCAGCGCCCGACCGAGGGTGTGGAAGGTGAGGTGGAAACCGACCTGGGCCGGCGGGGTGTCCGGGGTGACGTCCAGCTTCTCCACGTCCAGGGCGTGCACGGCGAAGACGTAGCGGTGCGGGGCGCCGGGCGGCGGGGCGGCACCGTCGTACTTGTTGCCCGGGAAGTCGTTGCGCCCGTGGAAGGAGGCCGCGCCCGGCAGGCTGTCGTCCGAGGAGCCCGCGCCGCGCGGCAGTTCGACGGTGTCGGCGGGCAGGTTGAGGGCGAGCCAGTGCCACCAGCCGGAGCCGGTGGGCGCGTCCGGGTCGTAGCAGGTCACAGCGACGCCCTTGGTGCCCTCCGGCAGGCCCGACCAGGCCAGCTGCGGCGAGAGGTTGCCGCCGCCGTGGATGAACTCCCGGTCCAGCGTGCCGCCTTCGGTGATGTCCTGGCTGCTCAGCGGGAAGGACGGGACCTGCGGCAGGAACTCGTACGGCAGCGGCGGACGCTTGCTCATGGATGGTCACCTCTCGCGATCGGAATGACACCGGTCACTGTAATGGGGTGCACGTCCGATCCGGCGGCGCCTACAGTCGGGGCATGGCCACCAGGATGACCCGTCTGCTCTCCGACTCCCGCGCCGCGCTGTTCGCCATGCTCGGCCTCCAGGCCGTCATCTGGTCGGTCCAGGTGGTGAACTGGCTGGACGACTACGGGCTGTCGCGCGAGTTCGGTCTGCGCTCGCAGCAGCTCGGGGACCTGCCCGAGATGTTCACCTCGCCCTTCCTGCATTTCAGTTGGGACCACATCGAGGCGAACTCCTGGCCGCTGTTCGTGCTCGGCTTCCTGGCCGCCTTCCGCGGCATGCGCAGGTTCCTGCTGGCCAGCCTGGTGATCGCGGTGTCCGGCGGGCTGACGGTCTGGCTCCTGGAGCGGCCGAACACGGTGACGGCCGGCGCGAGCGGCATGGTCTACGGCTACCTCGGCTACGTGGTGCTGCGCGGGGTGCTCGACCGCAAGGTGCTGGACGCGGTGGTCGGCATCGCCGTCGCCGCGGTCTACTCGACCCTCCTGATCGGCGTGCTGCCGGTCACCCAGGGCGTCAGCTGGCTGGGCCACCTGGGCGGTCTGGTCGGCGGACTGGCCGCCGCCGTCCTGCTCCGTGACCGGCACCGGGCGGCGCGGCCGGATCCCGCCTCCGCGCCCGCCGCGAAGCCCGGTACCCCGGCCGACTCCCGGTCCGCCCTGCTCAAGGAGCTCGACGACCTGGGCCTGTGAGCGCCGCTCGCCGGGTGAGCGCCGCTCGCCGAGCGAGCAGCACGCCCTGTCAGGTCTAGACCAACCCCACCCCTGCGGCTAGCGTGAGGTGCGCCCCCGCCCCCAGCCCCGGAGCCGCACCGTGGAGTCGTCCGTCCTCGCCTTCGCCACCGACCTGCTCGACGAGGGCGCCGACACCTTCTTCGGCAACCTCACCGACCGCGCCGGGGTCGGCGGCGTCACCCTGGCCTCGGTCTACCACGAGGCCCGCGACGTCTTCCCGCACAACCCCCGCCGGGTGATCCGCTACCTGGAGCCGGGCGCCGCGTACTTCCGCCCCGACCCGGCCGCCTGGCGGGGCCGCCGCCTGGCGCCCGTGCCGTCGACCGCCATCGGCGAGCGCGACCCCTTCGCCGAGGCCGCCGGGGAGGCCCGCCGCCGCGGCCTGAAGCTGCACGCCTGGACGGTCTTCTGCCACAACGACCGGCTCGGCTTCGTCCACCCCGACTGCGCCCCCGCCAACGCCTTCGGCGACCGCCACCTCACCGAGCTCTGCCCGGCCCACCCGGAGGTCCGCGCGTACGCGCTGACCCTGGTCGCCGAACTGGCCCGCTACGGCGTGGACGCGATCCGCGCCGAGTCGCTGCACTTCCACGGCCTGCGCCACGGCTACCACCACGAGCGCTTCTTCGAGGAGCTGGGCCCGACCGCCGAGGCCCTGCTCGGGGTCTGCTTCTGCCCGCACTGCCGCGCCGCCGCCACCGCCGCAGGAGTGCCGGCCGAGGAGGCCGCCGAGGCCGTCCGGGCCGAGCTGCGCCGCCGGCTGGCCGACGAGTCCGCCGCCGCCGAGCCCGCCGACCTGAGCGCCCTCGCCGACGGCGCCTTCGCCGCGTACGTGGACGCCTCCGCGGCCACCGTCACCGCGCTGGCCGCGGACCTGTCCGAGCAGGCCCGTCGGCACGGCATGCGGCTGACCTTCATGGACGGCGGCGGCCCCGGCCGGGGCTGGCTCGCCGGGATCGACCTGCCCGCCCTGGCGAAGGCCGCCGACCGGATCGAGACGCTCGGCTACGCCAGGACCCCGGAGGCGGTCCGGGAGAAGGTCGCCGCCTTCGCCCTGCACGGCGTCCACCCCCGGGACCTCGCGGTGATCCTGCGCCCGATGTCCTCCGACTGCGACGGCCCGGAGAACCTCGCCGCCAAGATCGCCGTCCTGCGCGAACTCGGCGTCCCCGAGGTCGAGTTCTACCACTACGGGCTGATGCGGCTGTCCTCCCTGGACCGGATCGGCGCCGCCCTCTCCGGCTGAGCCCGGTCGGCCGGGGGACCCGCCTGCCCGTCGGCCGGGGACTCACCGCCGCCGCTTGGACGTCCCGAACAGGCTGCGCGAGATCTCCTGCCCGAGCTGCCGCCCGGCCGAGCGCGCGAAGGACTTCACCGTCGGATTGCCGAGCAGCGACCCGAGCAACCCGCCCACCCCCTCCTTCTCCGCCGCGCGGGACTCCCGCCGCCCCCCGGCGGGCTCCGCCGCCCGCTCCCGGTCCGGCTCCCCCACCGGTTCCGGGCCCGGCCCGGTCGGCGCCGCCTCCGGCCGGGGCGCCCGCGCCGCCAGCTTCTCGTACGCCGACTCCCGGTCGATCGCGTCCCGGTAGCGCGCCGTCAGCGGCGAGGCGTCCACGGCCGCCCGTAGCGCCCCCGCCTCGATCGGGCCCATCAGCGACTGCGGCGCCCGCAGCCTGGTCGCCGCGACCGGTGTCGGCGCGCCCTTCTCGGAGAGGACGGTCACCACCGCCTCGCCGGTGCCGAGCGAGGTCAGCACCGTGCCGAGGTCGTACGAGGAGCGCGGGAAGGTCGAGACGGTGGCCTTGAGCGCCTTGGCGTCGTCCGGGGTGAAGGCGCGCAGCGCGTGCTGCACCCGGTTGCCCAGCTGCGCCAGCACGTCGGACGGGACGTCCCGCGGCGTCTGGGTCACGAAGAAGATCCCGATGCCCTTCGAGCGGATCAGCCGCACGGTCTGGGTGATCGCCTCCAGGAAGGCCTTGGAGGCGCCCTTGAACAGCAGGTGCGCCTCGTCGAAGAAGAACACCAGCTTGGGCTTGTCGAGGTCGCCCACCTCGGGCAGCTCCTGGTACAGGTCGGCGAGCAGCCACATCAGGAAGGTGGAGAACAGCCGCGGCCGGTCCTGCACCGCGGGCAGCTCCAGCACCGAGACCACGCCCCTGTCCTCCGGCGTGGTCCGCAGCAGTTCGGCGGTGTCGAACTCGGGCTCGCCGAAGAACGCCCCGGCGCCCTCGGTCTCCAGCACGGTGAGCGCGCGCAGGATCACCCCGGCGGTGGCCGCCGAGAGGCCGCCGATCGTCTTCAGCTCCTCCTTGCCCTCGGGCGAGGCGAGGAAGGCGATCACCGCGGTCAGGTCCTTGAGGTCGTAGAGCTCCAGGCCCTTGCCGTCGGCGTAGTGGAACACCAGGCTGAGCGAGGACTCCTGGGTCTCGTTCAGGTCGAGCACCTTGGCCAGCAGCAGCGGCCCGAAGCTGGTGACGGTGGCCCGGATCGGGATGCCCGTGCCCTGCCCGCCGAGCGAGTAGAACTCGGCCGGGCAGCCCCGCGCCGTCCACTGCTGCCCGACCTCGGCGGCCCGGGCGCTGGTGCGCTCGCTCGGAGTGCCGGGCGCGGCGACCCCGGAGACGTCCCCCTTGATGTCGGCCAGGAACACCGGCACGCCCTGCGCGGAGAGCTGTTCGGCGATCAGCTGGAGGGTCTTGGTCTTGCCGGTGCCGGTGGCCCCGGCGACCAGTCCGTGCCGGTTGAGCACGCCCAGCGGGATGCGCACCTGGGCGTCCGGGTAGGCCGTGCCGTCCAGCAGCACCGCACCGAGGTCGAGGGCGGGCCCGGTGAAGGCGTACCCCTCGGCGATCTCCCGGACGGTCTGCGGTGTGGGGGCGCTGGACATCGGTGCACACTCCTGGGCGGATCGGAACGCATCGGAACGCGACGGAACGCGTCGACATCGGCACCGGAAGCCGATCGGTCCCGGAGCGATGTTCGCGACATTTCCCATCAAACAGCCGCATTCGTCCACCCGCAGTTCACACCGCCGCGCGTGGCGCCGTCGCGGCTGCTGCGCCATTCGCCGCCCAAACGGTAGGCTTTCCGTGTGATCTTCAAGCGCATCGGCAATGGGCGGCCGTACCCGGATCACGGCCGGACGAGCACCCGACAGTGGGCTGACGTCGCCCCGCGTCCGGTGCGGCTCGACCAGCTGGTGACCACCAAGGGCCAACTCGACCTCGAAACCCTGCTGGCCGAGGACTCGACCTTCTACGGGGACCTCTTCGCCCACGTGGTGAAGTGGCACGGCGACCTCTACCTGGAGGACGGGCTGCACCGGGCCGTACGGGCCGCGCTGCAGCAGCGCCAGGTGCTGCACGCCCGCGTCCTCGAAATGGAGTGACGGGCCGCCGGCGCCGGGCTCGTCGCACCGACCCACAGGCTTCCGGACCGCCCCCTCGCCTCCGGGCGGAGGGCGGTCCGCGCGTACCCCCGTACCCCCTTTCGGGTACCGGGGTACTCCAGATGATGATCGTTTAGTACCTTCACGGCAGTCCGGCACTACGCTGCTGACTACGGCCGCGACCAGGGGATCCGCCCGCACCGGGGGATGCCCGCACCCGGCCGATCCGTCATCCCGACCCCGCCCCGGTACGAGGGGGAGACAAACCATGAGCATGTTGACTCCCCAAGGCCTCAAGGGGAAGCAGTACCGCGTCACCGGCAACTCCTACCCGCGGCTGGGCCGGCCCCCCAAGAAGAGCCGCAAGGTGATCGCCGCACTCGCCGGTCTGCTCGCCCTGGCCCTGATCGCCCTCGGCGGTCTGCAGCTGTACGACATCTTCACGGGCCGGAACAAGAACTCCTCCGCCCAGGCCTGCGCGACCGCCTCCGGCAAGCCGCTGGCCGCCCCGACCCCGGGCGCCACCCCGGGGTCCCCCGCCGCCTCCGGGGCACCCGCCGGCCAGGGCGACCCGCACGCCGTCCCGCAGCCCGCCGCCGTCACGGTGAACATCTACAACGCCACCACCAAGGCCGGTCTGGCCGGGCGGACGGCCGAGGAGTTCAAGAAGCGCGGCTTCACCATCGGCAAGGTCGGCAACGCCCCGGCCGAGCTGGACAAGAAGGTGCCCGGCACCGCCCAGGTGATCGCCGGCCCGGCCGGCGCCGGGGCCGGCACCCTGGTCGGCTCGCAGATCGCCGGGGCCGCCGTCACCGCCGACGCCCGCACCGACGCCAGCGTGGACTTCGTGATCGGCGACAGCTACAACGCCCTGCTGGACGAGACCCAGGCGGCCGCCGCCCTCGCCCTGGCCACCAAGCCCTCCCCCACCCCGACCACCACGGGCAGCTGCTGACGCCCGGCACGCACGACGAGGGCCCTCCGGCGCGCTGCCGGAGGGCCCTCGTCGTTCTACCGGTCCGGGATCAGCCCGCGGTGCCGTACAGCCGGTCGCCCGCGTCGCCGAGGCCGGGGACGATGTAGCCGTTCTCGTTGAGCCGCTCGTCCAGGGCGGCGGTGACCACGGTGACCGGCAGGTCCGCCAGCTCCCGCTGCATCACCTCGACGCCCTCGGGGGCGGCCAGCAGCACCACGGCGGTGACGTCGGTGGCTCCGCGCTCGATCAGCATCCTGATCGCGGCGACCAGGGTGCCGCCGGTGGCCAGCATCGGGTCGAGCACGTAGACCTGGCGGCCGGAGAGGTCGTCCGGCATCCGGGTCGCGTAGGTGGAGGCCTCGAGGGTCTCCTCGTTGCGGACCATGCCGAGGAAGCCGACCTCGGCGGTCGGCAGCAGGCGGGTCATCCCGTCCAGCATGCCGAGACCGGCCCGCAGGATCGGCACGACCAGCGGGCGCGGGTAGCTGAGCCGGGTACCGAGCGTGACCGCCACGGGCGTGGTGATCTCCACCTCCTCGGTACGGACGTCCCGGGTGGCCTCGTAGGCGAGGAGGGTCACCAGCTCGTCGGTCAGGCGACGGAAGGTCGGCGAGTCGGTGCGCTCGTCGCGCAGGGTGGAGAGCTTGTGGGCGACCAGGGGGTGGTCGACGACGTGGAGACGCATGTACCGAGGTTAGCCCGGGTCTGGACGCCTGTACGACACGCCGTGCCCGACCCGGACGCCGGAGCGGGTGACCACTCCGTGACACGCCGTGACGCAGGGCGAATGTCAGGACGGAAGCGTCTCCTGTGGTATCAACCGGGCCGTTCTGGGAATGTCACGTCTTATGACGAGCAACCCGAAGGCCGGGGGCGGCTCGGCGGACGAGCCCGTCGGCGGGGCGGGCCCGCCGGACGACCACCCGGAGACGGAGGCGGAGCGCCGCAAGCGGCGGGCCGTCTTCCTGCGCGAGCTCACCGAGGCCCGCGAGCTCCGGGAGCGGGTGCAGCCCCGCCGGACCAAGGAACGGCGGATGCGCGAAGCGATGCGGATGCGAACCTTCCGGATCTGACGGGCCTGCGACCGGGCTCTCCGGCGGCCCCGCCGGGCCTCCGGAACAAATTTCGACCGGCTTCGGACCGCCCCGGCGCGGCTCCGCCCTCCGCCACCCGGTCCTTCTGACACGACCTGCAAAGACGCGCTGCAGAACACCCCCCGCAAGCGCTGCCTTTCTGTCACGATTCCGATGGGACGGTCCGAACAGCGGACCGCCTCTGGCGCGGGGGCGGCCAGATTTCCGCGTTGCCCGAGCGCGCCACAGCCGAGACCGATGATCTTGGGAGTGTCCCTGGTGGCGTACTTCGCTGCAGTGCTTGCTCGCTCCGAGGACGGGTGGGACGTGAGCGAGACGGAGCTCGACGACGTCGAAACCCTGGCCGACCTGGCCGACCTGGCCCGCGACTCCGCGCAGGACGACGACAGCGTCCTGATCTTCATCGAACAGGAGGACTCCTGGTTCGCCATCGTCCGCGTGGACGGTGAGGACGACCCGCGGATCTTCGTGTCCGACGGCGCCGCCGCCGCCCGCAGCTCCTACGGCTCCGTCCTCACCGACGAGCTGGTCGATCAGGCCGGCGAGAGCGAGTTCGGCGACCTGGACCACCTGCTGGACGAGGAGGCGGAGACGCAGGACCAGGAGGACGAGGACGCCGAGCCGCGCGGCGGAGTCCCGGTCGGCCCGCTCGGCGACTCCCACCTGCTCACCGAGTTCGGCCTGCCCTCCGACGAGCTGCTCGCCCTCAGCGGCGAGGGCGCGGTACCGGGCGACGCCCTGGAGGAGATCGCCGAGGCCCTGGGCTGCGGCGAGGTCCTGGAGGCGGTCCGGTAGCGGGCGGATGCCCGACACTGGATGCCATGCAGCCCGCATCCACCGTGCAGACCGTCCCGTACGTCCCCCCGCTGCCCGCCCCCGTCCGCCCCGACCCGGTCCGCGACCGCTGGGCGGCGCCGATGCGCCTCGCCATGGCCGAGGCCGCCCTGGCGCCGGCCACCGGTGACGTCCCGGTCGGGGCGCTCGTCCTGGGCCCGGACGGCGAGGTGATCGGGCGCGGCCACAACGAGCGCGAGGCGGTCGGGGACCCGACCGCGCACGCCGAGGTGGTGGCGATCCGGCAGGCGGCGGAGAAGACCGGGGAGTGGCGGCTCTCCGGCTGCACGCTGGTCGTCACGCTGGAGCCGTGCACGATGTGCGCCGGCGCCATCGTGCTCTCCCGGATCGACCGGGTGGTCTACGGCGCCCTCGACGAGAAGGCCGGCGCGGCCGGCTCGCTCTTCGACGTGATGCGCGACCGCCGGCTCAACCACCGCCCCGAGGTGATCTGGGGCGTCCTCGCCGACGAGTGCGGCGAGCAGCTGCGGGCGTTCTTCGACACCCACCGCTGACCCCTGCCCGACGGCCATCCCGATACGGATTTCGTGACCGCGCCACCCGTCCGGTAGAGTTCCCCTCGGTAGCGTGTCCGAGCGGCCAAAGGAGCACGCCTCGAAAGCGTGTGTGGGGGCAACTCCACCGTGGGTTCGAATCCCACCGCTACCGCCAGAAAGCCCGAGGGCCCGTCCGATCCGGACGGGCCCTCGGCGTTTCCGCGCACCCTCGGACGCGGAAAGGGCTCCGCACACCGGGCCGATGACCACCGGGCCCGGCCCGTACGGAGCCTGGGCGGGGGAGCGGCTCGGGGGGACTGACCGCTCCCCCGGCGGAGTCCCACAACCGGCACCGCGTCGGGGGGAAGCCGCGGCGACCGGTCCCACAGCGGGGAGCTCCGGATCCACGCACCGGGGATTCCTGCCAGATCCTCGGTACGTCGTCCATCCTGCCGTCCGGCTCCCGACCGGGCACCCGGAGAAAGGCCCCACTCGCGGGGACCTTCGTCCCGCCGGCCGAACGCGTCGCACACTTGATAGCCCGTCCGGGTGGATAAGCTGCCCCCTGCAGGCCGCTCGGGGACCGGATGACGGCGGCCCACAGCTGGGAGGAAGGCCACCCGATGGCGCAGGCGAAGAAGATCGGCATGATCCTCCTGCTCATCTTCGTGCTCTACTCGATCATCACCTCGCCGGCCCGGTCCGCCGAGCTGGTCCAGCTGGGCTTCGAGGGCATCTCGAACGCGGCCAAGGCGGTCGGCACCTTCATGACCGGACTGATCAAGTAGCCGGCCCGGCCCGACCGCCCGTTGCCCGGGTGGCGGACGGGCCGTTCACCCGCACCTCGGCACCGGCTACGGTGGGCGCGACCCTCTACCCCCGTCCGCGAGGAGCGGCAATCGTGATCCGGCACCTGGTCCTGTTCAAGCTCAACGAAGGCGTCAGCAAGGACGACGAGCGCGCGCTCGCCGGCGCCAAGGCGTTCTCCGAGCTCGGCTCGGTCATCCCCGAGCTGCGCGAGTGGGAGTGCGGCTGGAACACCACCGACCGCGACATCGCGTACGACTACGCGATCAACAGCCTGGTCGAGGACCGCGACGCCCTGCAGGCCTACCTGACCCACCCGGCCCACCAGGCCGCGGCCGGCCAGTGGCGCGAGTTCGCGACCTGGGTGATCGCCGACGTCGAGGTCTGATCCCCCGTCCGGCCGCAGCACGGCCGGCACCCGTCCCGGGCCTTCCCCCGGACGGACCGCGGCGCCCCGTCCGGCCTCCGGACGGGGCGCCTTGCTCCGTCCGGGAACGATCCTTGCCACGCCTCACCGACGGGCCCGGCGAAGGTCGAACACCCCACCAACACACCTCCACCGGGTGCTTGCCCGACCTGCGCCCACCTTGTGATGCTATGACCGGTTTTGCCGGACATGGCGAGGTGACCAACCAGCCGCGACACCCGATCCGCAGGGCCCGCCGTTGTCGACTTTGGGAGGGGTGACGTGTCCGTGGACGAGGTCTTGGCGGCGATCATCAGCCCGGCCGGCGAGCTCCGCCCGGACGGGCTGCGCGGCCCCGGCGGCCGCCCCGCCGTGGACGTCCGGACGCTGACCCGGGTGCTGTTCGAGCGGCTCGCCGAACTGCCCCCGGACGCCCCCGAGCGGGAGCGGGTCCGGGCCGCCCTGATCGAGGTGAACATCCCGCTGGTCCGCTACGCGGCCACCCGGTTCCGCAGCCGCAGCGAGCCGATGGAGGACGTCGTCCAGGTCGGCACCATCGGCCTGATCAACGCGATCGACCGCTTCGACCCCACCCGCGGCGTCCAGTTCCCCACCTACGCGCTGCCGACCATCCTGGGCGAGATCAAGCGCTACTTCCGGGACAACGTCCGCACCATGCACGTCCCGCGCCGGCTCCAGGAGCTGTGGGTCCAGGTCAGCGGCGCCATGGAGGAACTGACGGTGCTGCACGGGCGGGCGCCCAAGGTGCCCGAGATCGCCGCCAGCCTGCGGATCCCCGAGGAGGACGTCCGGGCCTGCCTGGACGCCGGGCGGGCCTACAACGCGGCGTCCCTGGAGGCCGCGCAGGAGCACGAGGGCGGGCTCGCCCTGCTCGACCGGCTCGGCTACGAGGACTCCGCGCTGGCCGAGGTCGAGCACCGCGACATGGTCCGCCATCTGCTGGTCCAGCTCCCCGAGCGGGAGCGCCGGATCGTGATGCTGCGGTTCTTCGCCAACCTGACCCAGTCCCAGATCAGCACCGAGCTGGGGATGTCCCAGATGCACGTCTCGCGGCTGCTCTCGCGGATCCTCACCCGGCTTCGGACCGGCAACTCCTGGGAAGAGTGAGATTGCAGCGCGTTACCCCCGCGTGACATCTTGCGACGTTCGGGTTTGCCGTGGACCGTGTTCCGGTATGGAGGGGGAGGGCCCCGCCGGGAACCTCCGCGCGGCGGCCCCCGTTCAGATGTCAGTCACGAGGGGGTGGGCGCATGTCCGGAGAGCTGGGCACTGCGGAGATCCACGCTGGTCAGGCCACCGGCACTGCCGTCGCCGAGGCCCTGGTCCCGCGGCAGCGGGTCGCGCCGGTCGAACCGGCCGTCCCCGACGCGGCGCCCCCGACGCCGCCCGGCTCCGCCCTGGACACCCGGACGCTCTCCCGCTCGCTGTTCCTCCGGCTGGCCGTCCTGGAGCCCGGCAGCGAGGAGCACACCTACGTCCGCGACACCCTGATCGAGCTCAACCTGCCGCTGGTCCGGTACGCCTCGGCGCGCTTCCGCAGCCGCAACGAGCCGATGGAGGACATCGTCCAGGTCGGCACCATCGGCCTGATCAAGGCGATCGACCGCTTCGACCCGGAGCGCGGGGTGGAGTTCCCCACCTTCGCGATGCCCACCGTGGTCGGCGAGATCAAGCGCTTCTTCCGGGACACCAGCTGGTCGGTCCGGGTGCCGCGGCGGCTCCAGGAGCTGCGGCTGGCGCTCACCAAGGCCGGTGACGAGCTGGCCCAGCGGCTGGACCGCTCCCCCACCGTCGCCGAGCTGGCCACCTGCCTGGGGGTCAGCGAGGAGGACGTGGTCGAGGGCCTCGCGGTGGGCAACGCCTACACCGCCAGCTCGCTCGACTCCGGCTCCGGCGAGGAGGACAGCGACGGGCCGCTGGCCGACCGGCTGGGCTACGAGGACCTCGCGCTGGAGGGCGTCGAGTACCGGGAGTCCCTGAAGCCGCTGCTGGCCAAGCTGCCGCCGCGCGAGCGCCGGATCATCATGCTGCGGTTCTTCGGCAACCTCACCCAGTCGCAGATCGGCGAGGAGATCGGGATCTCGCAGATGCACGTCTCCCGGCTGCTCACCCGGACGCTCACCCAGCTCCGCGAGGGCCTGATCAGCGAGGGCTGAACCGCCCGGTCAGCCGCCGCTGCCGTCCAGCAGGTTGACGCGCAGCCCGGCCAGCACGTCGTCGTCCAGCCCGAGCCCCTCCCGCCAGAACGGGTCGAAGCCGCCCCAGCCGGCCTCGACCTCCGCGAAGGCCGCGTCCAGGTAGCCGCGGTCGGCCCGGAAGACCGGCAGGAGCAGCTCGGGCTCGCTCATCAGGCCGCGGGCCGCGAAGTCGCCCAGCACCCGCTCGACGACCGGGGCGGAGCGCTCGTTGGTCAGCAGGTAGTCGGCGAGGACGGTCTCCCGGTCCACCCCGAGCGCGGTCAGCAGGAGCGCGGCCGCCCAGCCGGTGCGGTCCTTGCCGGCCGAGCAGTGGAACAGCAGCGGCGGCCCGTCCGGGGCGGCCAGCAGGCGCAGCAGGCCGGCGAAGCGCTCGCGGGCCCGCGGATCGGTGACGAACCAGCGGTAGAGCCCGGTCATCATGGCGCTCGCCCGGCCCTCGCCGAGCAGCTCGCGCTGCCGCTGCGGACTGGGGTCGGACAGGGCGCCCCTGATCGTCAGATATATGTCGAAGTCCGTTGCCAGCAGCGGGAGATGATGCAGGGCCACACCGCCGGGCAGCCGGTCGTGGCCGGTGTCGCGGACCTCGTCCATGCTGCGCAGGTCCACCACCCGGCGCAGGCCCAACTCGCCCAGCGGGCCCAGGTCTTCGGCGGTGACATGGTTCAGGCCATCGCTGCGCAGGGCCACTCCGGGCCGCACGATCCGCCCGTCGACGGCGCGGTACCCGCCCAGATCACGGGCGTTGACCGCACCCCGCAGGCCGAGACTGCGTCCGACCAGCTCCGTTCCGCCCGGTTCTCGCACCGATTTCCGTGCACTCCCGAAAGTCCCGGACTCGGTGTGCCGATCAGCCACGCGGGGCCTCCATTGCATATTCGGACTGTCACATGGCACAGCGGTGCCCGATATTGCATGAACCTGCCCGATGGACCGGCAAGATGTGCGAGAGTGTCATGCGCAACGACGACAGTGTAGGTGTCCCGCCCGCCCCACCGAGCCACACCGTCGGTAACCGCCTGTAGCGCTCAGCGTTCGATTTTTCATTTTCAATTCATTATTTGCGCCACCGGTCCAGTTCCGGTCACAATCAGCGCCTTCATGGCATCGCCATGAACGTTGGTAACAGGTTCGCTGCACTCTCGCCCATTTGGTCCCTCGCACGGCCGACCCTCGACCAGGATGGGCCCCGGGCAGCCTGCTGCCCGCGAACAGCTACACGGGCAGGCGAGCGCCGAGCAGCGCGGCGCCTGCCTCAAGGGGAGGATCACCATGGGTCGAGCGACCCGAAGAGTCGCCGCGTGTGCGGCGGCAGTTCTGCTGGCCAGCGGCCTGCAGTCCACCCTGGCCTTTGGCGACACGACGCCGCCCAGGATCGACCTCACCATCCTGGTCGTCGACGACGGCGGACCCTCGGTCGCGGCCATCACCGCCGAGCTGAAGAGCCAGGGCACGCCGTACAAGGTCATCAGCCTCAATGACCCCAACCGTCCCGTCATCAACTCGGCTTTCCTGAGTGACACGGTGAACGGCCAGCCCCGCGGGAAGTTCCAGGGCATCGTGCTGCCCAACGAAAACCCCTTCCCCAACAGCGCCGCCGAGATGTCGGCCATCGCGAGCTACGAAGCCGCTTTCAACGTCCGCCAGATCGACGCGTACACGTGGGCCAGTCCCGCGGTGGGGCTGAACTACGCCCAGAATCCCGGTTTCGTCGGCACTCTCGACGGATTCCAGGGTGCCACCACCCCGGCCGGAACTTCGGGTCCGTTCGGGTACCTCAAGGGCAGCGTCCCGTTCGAGGACAACGACCCGAGTGTCAGCGAGAGCTACGGCTACCTGGCGACCCCGCTCGCCTCCCTCCCGGCCGGCGCCTCGTTCACGCCCCTGGTCGACGCCCAGATACCCGGCACCACCTCCCGCGGCTCGCTGGTCGGCGAGTACACCCACGACGGCCGCAAGGAGCTGGTCGTCACGTTCGTCTACAACCAGTACCAGCAGCAGTACCGCCTGCTGGCCCGCGGCATGGTCGACTGGATCACCCAGGGCGTCCACCTCGGCTACGACCGCAACTACTTCGCGGCGCACGTGGACGACGTCTTCCTGGCCGACGACCGCTGGGACACCGTGCTGAAGTGCACCCCCGGTGACGTCACCTGCCCGCCCGGCACCCCGGACACCGCCAACCCGATCCGGATGACCCAGGCCGACGCGCAGTACGCGAAGCAGTGGCAGGCCGCCAACAACTTCACCCTGGACATGGTGTTCAACGGTGGCGGCAGCGAGGACTGGAAGGCCGACCACTCGGTCACCACGGACCCCACGGCGAGCCAGATGATCGCCGACCAGACGAGCTACCGCTGGGTCAACCACACCTACACCCACCCGTACCTGGGCTGCGTCCAGGACGTCTCGGTGGTGCCGTGGAAGTGCAGCAAGGACGCCGCGGGCAACACCGTCTGGGTCGACCAGAACACCATCTCCACCCAGATCAAGAACAACTTCGACTGGGCGAAGGCCAACGGGCTGAACGTCGACCCGCAGGTCCTGGTCACCGGTGAGCACTCCGGCCTGCTGACCGCCCCGCAGGAGACCAGCGACAACCCGTACCTGGCGCCGGCGCTGGCCGCCAACGGCATCAAGTTCACGGGCAGCGACGCCTCCCGCGAGCCCGCCCAGCGGGCCGTCGGCTCGTCCACGCTGACCGTGCCGCGGTACCCGATGAACGTCTTCTACAACGCCGGCACGGCGAAGGAGGAGACCGACGAGTACAACTGGATCTACACCAGCGCGGCCAACGGCGGCAGCGGCGTCTGCGAGAACAACGCCAACTCGACCTGCCTGCCGGCGCCGCTGGACGTCAACACCGGCTACCAGTCGTACATCGTGCCGCTGGAGGCCCGGATCGACCTCGGCCACGTGCTGAGCAACGACCCGCGCCCGCACTTCATCCACCAGTCGAACCTGTCCGAGGACAAGATCCTCTACCCGGTGCTGGAGAAGATCCTCGGCACCTACCGCTCGCTGCACGCCGACAACGCCCCGATCGTGAACCTCGGCGAGCGGGAGATCGGCCAGGAGTTCCAGAAGCGCGCGGCCTGGAACGCGGCCGTCGCCGCCGGCAAGGTCACCGCCTACCGGGTCGGCAACACCGTGACGGTCAACGCGCCGGCCGGTGTTCAGGTCCAGGCCACCATGCCGACCGGAACCTCTCAGAAGCTGGCCATCGGGTCGACCGCCTTCGGTTCGGCCTACGCCGGTACGCTGTCGGGCTGGGTGTCCCCGGGCGCCCTGCAGAGCGGCGTCACCCTGCAGCTGCCGTCGGCTCCGGCCGCTCCGGCCGCCGTCGCGCCGAGCGTCGCGGCCCAGTCCGTCCCGGCCCCGGCGCCGGCGGACAAGAAGGTCGTCCCGCAGGGCGTCGCCACCCCGGTCCCGGTGGGCCCGAGCGACACCACGCGCAAGCCCGCCGCGTCCCTGGTCCCCGGCAGCGGAACCACGGTGCCCGGCAAGGGTGTCGTCGCCGGCACCAGCGGCAAGGCCGCGGCGAAGAACGGCAAGGCCTCCGGGGGGACGGCCACGCCGAGCAGCACCACCGGACGCTCCGGCAGCCGGTAACCCGTACGACCCGCTGGCGGGGCCGGACCGGGCAACCGGCCCGGCCCCGCCACGGCTCCCGTTCCGGCCACCCAGGCCGGAACCGACGCAAGAACAGGAGGGGGGACAGGAATGCGCGTCACCCTGCTCACCGAGGGGACGTATCCGCACCAGCACGGCGGCGTGAGTGTCTGGTGCGACCAGCTCGTTCAAGGCATGCCGGACGTCGACTTCGACGTCATCGCCGTCACCGGAACCGGCCACGAAGCCCTGGCCTGGGAGCTGCCCGCCAACGTCAAGTCGGTCACGACCGCTCCACTGTGGGGCCCGGCCTCCGAGGCCGCCCCGCCCCGCGGCAAGGAGATGCGGCGCTTCCTCAACGCGTACGAGCGCTTCCTGCACTCCATCCTCGACCCGGTCTACACCACGCACTTCGGCACGGAGCTGTACGGCTTCGCCGACCTCGCCCGGCGCGGGCTGCTCAGCCCCGCGCTGCGCAGCGAGCGCGCGCTCCGCACCCTCCAGCACGTGTGGACCCGGGACTACCTGCCCACCGCCGTATCGCGGCCCACGCTGCACGACGCCCTGAACGCGACCGACCTGCTGGAGCACGCCCTGCGGCCGCTCTCGGTCGAGCCGCCGAAGGACGGCGTCGCGCACGCGGCCAGCGGCGGCCTCGCCACCCTGCCCGGGCTGATCGCCGCCCAGCAGTACGGCGTACCGTTCCTGCTCACCGAGCACGGCATCTACCTGCGCGAGCGCTACCTCGGCTACCGCACCGGCCCGTACCGCTGGCCGGTCAAGGCGCTGCTGCTCGGCTTCTACCGGATGCTGGCCGAGGAGAGCTACCGGGTGGCCGCGCTGGTCACCCCCGGCAACCGCTACAACCGGCGCTGGGAGGAGCGCGGCGGCACACCGTCCGCGCACATCCGCACCGTCTACAACGGGGTGGACCCGGCGGCCTTCCCGCCGGCCGGCCCCGAACCCGAGACCCCGACCCTCAGCTGGGCCGGCCGGGTCGACCCGATCAAGGACCTGGAGACGCTGATCCGGGCCTTCGCCATCGTCCAGCGCGAGATCCCCGAGGCGCGGCTGCGGCTCTTCGGGGGCACGCCGAAGGGCGGCGAGGCGTACCGGGACCGCTGCATAGCCCTGGCCGCCGAGCTCGGCATAGCCGACTCGGTGGCCTTCGAGGGCCGCGTCGCCGACATCACCGACGCGTACGCGGCGGGCAACGTGGTCATGCTCTCCAGCATCAGCGAGGGCTTCCCGTTCACCCTGATCGAGGCCATGTCCTGCGGCCGCGCGACCGTCTCCACCGACGTCGGCGGCGTGCGCGAGGCCGTCGGCGACACCGGCCTGGTCGTCCCGCCGCGCGAGCCGGAGCCGATGGCGGCCGCCGCGATCGAGCTGCTGCGCGACGCCGAACGGCGCGCCCGGCTCGGCGAGGGCGCCCGGCTGCGGGTGATCGAGCAGTTCACGCTCCGCCAGAACATCGACGGCTTCCGCGGCATCTACACCGAGCTCCTGGGCACCTCCCGCTGGATGCCCGGCGGCATGGTCGCCGTCACCGACCAGGTCCCCAGTTCCGACTGGGACCAGCCGCTGGCCGCCCGCCCCGAGCCCAGCGAGGTGGGCGCGTGAACGAGCGGACCATCGGAACCAGCGAGGTGGAGGCATGAGCGGTCCCCTGCGTCTGGTTCCGGACGAGGGCGGCTCCGAGCGGACGGTGCAGCTGCGCACGCTGCCGCTCAAGCGCCGCCGGCCGGCCCTGCCCGAGCCCGAGCCCGAGGAGCAGCTCGACCTCTCCGCGGACCCGCTGGACGAACTCGCCGAACGTCTGCACGACATCTGCGCCGACGCCGTCCACCCGTACGAGATCGCGGCCTTCCTGGAGTCCGACGGCCTCTCGGACGAGCAGGCCGCCCTGCTGTACGGGCGCCCCGACGCGTTCACCGTGGCCGAGGAGCTGTTCGAGAAGGTCGAGCGCCGCTACCCCGGCCAGGGCTCCGAGTTCGCCAACCCCTGGCGGGCCGACCCCTGGCGCTGCGTCGTGCGCGGCCTGGTGTTCGCCCTGCCCGGGCTCGGCTACCTGCTCGGCGCCAACCTGTTCGCGACCACCCGGATGCGCTTCGGCCTGCCCTCGGGCATGCTCGCGCTCTCGATCGCCACGCTGGTCAGCTGGGGCTTCAACCAGGCCCTGGCGCACCGCTCGTACCGCTGGCTGGGCCGGCTCCGCCGCCGGGAGGCCGCGGTCTGCCTGGCCGTCGGGGCACCGCTCGGCGCGTTGATCGCGGCCGCCGCCGCGTACGTGGTGGGCGGGCCGCTCGGGGCGCTGTGCTTCGCCGCCGGGCAGTCCTGCTACCTGGCCGCGGCCACGGTGCTGCTGGTGCTCGGGCGGGAGAAGTTCCTGCTGGTCGCGCTGGCCCCGGCCTCGGTCGGTGCGGGCGTGGTGCTGGCGGCGGACGTCCCGCAGACGGTCCGTACGGTCGTGCTGCTCGCCTCGCTGCTGCTGGCGGTCGGGCTGGCCGTCCGGGAGCTGCTGGTCTGCATCCGGGGCGGCGAACGCGACTCGGTGGCGCTGAAGCTGCCGCTCCGCCAGGAGGTGCCGCACCTGCTGTTCGGCCTGGCCTGCGGCGCGCTGACGCTGATCGCCGGCCTGGGCACGACCATCCACCAGGCCGTGCAGACCGGCGGCCACCCCGTGCCGGGGGCGCAGACCACCCCGACCGGCCCGGCCATGATCGCGCTGACGCTCAGTCTCGGCCTCGCCGAGTGGCTGCTCTTCCGCTACCGGGCGATGGCGGTGGCCGCGCTGCGCACCAGCCACACCACCGGCCAGTTCACCCGCCGCACCGGCGGGATCCTGCTCGGCTGCCTGTTCATCTACCTCACCACCGTGGCCGCGCTGGACGCCGCCGCGACCGTGCTGTGGCCCGGCGCCCCCGCGCTCGGCGTCCCGCAGCTCGGCGCGATGCTGCTCCTCGGCGGCTCGCTCTGGCTGGCGCTGCTGCTGAACGCCTTCGGGTTCAGCTGGAGCACCGCCCTCATCTGTCTGGCCGCTGCGGGTGCCGAGAGCACCGGGCTGCTGACCGGTGCGGATCCGATCGTCCTGCAGCTCATCGGCTGCGGGACGGCCGCCGTCGTCCTCACCGCCATCGCCGGGCCCGCGCTCGGCCGCACCACCCAGCACCGCTGATCCCGCACGCGACCTGCGTGCACCGCCGTACCCGCCCCACCTGAGACACCAACCCAGGCCGACGGCGGCCGACCACCACAGAGCGTCCGGCCGCCCCGGCAGATCGAGAAAGCGAACCCCGCATGAGCAGCGTCGCGGTTACCGGAGCCGAGGGCTTCATCGGCTCCCACCTCGTCGAGACCCTGGTGGCCGACGGGCACCACGTCCGCGCGATGGTCCAGTACAACTCCTTCTCCTCCTTCGGGTGGCTGGAGACCCTGTCGGAGGAGGTGCTGGACTCGGTCGAGATCGTCCTGGGCGACGTCCGGGACCCGGGCTCGGTCAACGGCCTGGTCAAGGGCACCGAGGCGGTCTACCACCTGGCCGCCCTGATCGCGATCCCGTACTCGTACCGCGCTCCCCACTCGTACGTGGACACCAACGTCACCGGCACCCTGAACGTGCTGGAGGCGGTGCGCCACCAGGAGATCCCGCGCCTGGTGCACACCTCCACCAGCGAGACCTACGGCACCGCGCAGACCGTGCCGATCACCGAGGACCACCCGATCAACACCCAGTCCCCGTACGCCGCCTCCAAGGCCGGCGGGGACCGGCTGGCCGACAGCTACCACGCCAGCTTCGAGACCCCGGTCGTCACGCTGCGCCCGTTCAACACCTTCGGCCCGCGCCAGTCGATGCGTGCCGTCATCCCGACCGTGATCGCCCAGGTCGCCGCCGGCCAGACCGAGATCACCCTCGGCGACCTGCGCCCGACCCGCGACTTCACGTTCGTCAAGGACACCGCCAACGCCTTCCGCACGGTGGGCACCGCGCCCGCCGAGACGGTGGTCGGCCGCACCTTCAACGCCGGCACCGGCGGCGAGATCTCGGTCGGCGACCTGGTCACCCTGGTCGGCAAGCTGATGGGCGTCGACCTGCTGGTGAAGGAGGACGAGCAGCGCATCCGTCCGACCAACTCCGAGGTCATGCGCCTGGTCGCGGACGCGACCCGGCTGCGCGAGGCCACCGGCTGGGCACCGCGGTTCAGCCTGGAGCAGGGCCTGGAGCAGACCATCGAGTTCTTCCGCGACCCGGCCAACCTGGCCCGCTACAAGACGGACATCTACAACGTCTGACGTCTCCTCGATCATGCTCGTCCTGGTAACCAAGGTTCGTGGCCTGCACATCCTTTCCGTGGGGGAAAAACCATGCACGCAGTGATCCTGGCCGGCGGTAAGGGCGTCCGCCTCCGCCCGTACACCACCGCGCTTCCCAAGCCGCTCGTTCCGATCGGCGACCAGCACGCGATCCTGGAGATCGTGATGCGACAGCTCGCCGCCGCGGGCTTCAAGACCGTCACCCTGGCCATCGGCCACCTCGGTCACATCATCCGCGCCTACGTCGGCAACGGCTCCCAGTGGGGCCTGCGGGTCGGCTACGCCGTCGAGGACAGCCCGCTCGGCACCATGGGCCCGCTGCTCACCATGCAGGACCGCCTGCCCGAGCACTTCCTGGTGATGAACGGCGACATCCTGACCGACCTGGACTTCGCCGGGGTGCTCAAGCACCACGAGGCGTCCGGTGCTCCGCTGACCATCGCCACCTACGCCCGCCAGGTCAAGATCGACTTCGGCGTGCTGACCACCGACTCCGGCTCGATCACCGGCTTCCAGGAGAAGCCCAGCATCGACTACCGCGTCTCGATGGGCGTGTACGGCGTCTCGCGCTCGGCGCTCGCCAAGTACACCCCCGGCCTGCCGCTGGGCTTCGACGAGCTGGTGCTGGACCTGCTCGCCGCCAAGACCCCGCCGGCCGCCTACGAGTTCGGCGGCTACTGGCTGGACATCGGCCGCCCGGACGACTACGACCGGGCCAACGCCGAGTTCTCCTCCATCCGCCCGGTCCTGATGCCCTTCGAGTCGACCGGCGTCCTGCCGGGCGTCGCGGAGCTCCCGGTCCCGGCCGCCCGCACCGCCTCCGACGAGACGGCCGACGAGCCCGTCGTCGCGGGCGCCGAGAGCGACGGACGGGCCGCGTGAGAATCCTGATCCTCGGTGGCGACGGCTTCCTGGGCCGTCACGCCACCGCCGTCCTGCGGTCACTGCCCGGTGCCACCGTGCTGACCGCGGGCCGGCGGCCCACCCACGACCTCCGGCTGGACCTGGCCACCGCCCAGGCCGGCCCGCTCGGCGAGGAACTGGCCGCGCTGGCTCCCGACGCGGTGGTCAACTTCGCCGGCGCGGTGGCCGGCAGCGCGGTCAAGCTCGCCGAGGTGAACGCCCGCGGCCCGGCGGTGCTCTGCGAGGCGCTGCAGCTCGGCGCCCCGAAGGCCCGCCTGGTGCACATCGGTTCGGCCGGCGAGTACGGCGTCTGCGCCCAGGGCGGTTCGCTGCCCGAGGACGCGGACGCCCGCCCGGTCGGCGTGTACGGGGCGACCAAGCTGGCCGGCTCCCTCGCGGTGGCCGGCTCGGCGCTGGACGCCGTGGTGCTGCGGGTGTTCAACCCGGTCGGCCCCGGCGCCCCGGCGGGCTCACTGCCGGGCCGGCTGGCCGCCGAGCTGCGCAGGGTGGCGCCCGAGGGCGCCGACGGCGTGATCACGGTCGGGGACCTCTCCGCCTACCGTGACTTCGTCGACGCCCGGGACGTCGCCCGGGCCGTCGGCCTGGCCGTCACCGCCGACCGGCCGCTGCCCCGGGTGCTCAACCTCGCCTCCGGGCAGGCCAAGCAGGTCCGGGCGATCGCCGACGGCCTGGTCGCCGCGGCCGGCTTCACCGGCCGGATCGACGAGAGCGGGGCGGGTTCCGAGCGTTCGGCCGCGGTCTCCTGGCAGCAGGCCGACGTCTCGGCCGCCGCCCGGGAGCTCGGCTGGCGCCCGGAGACGGACCTCGCCGACACCCTGCGCGACCTGTGGCTCAGCACCGCCGAGCCCGCGCCGACCCCGGTGGTTCGATGACCGCCGGGCACCCCGACGGCCGCCTGCTGGTGCCGCTGTACGTCCACCCCGCGGTGGACCCGGCGGCCTGGCGGGCGGTCGCCGCCGCCGACCCCGACCGGATCGCCGCCGTCGTCCTCAACCTCGCCGACGGCCCGGGCGAGGTCCCGGACAACGTCTTCGCCGAGGCCGCCGACGAACTCCGCTCGGCCGGGCTGCCGCTGGTCGGGTACACCGACACCGACTACGGCCGCCGGCCCCACGCGGCCGTGGTCGCGGACATCCTGACGTACCGCCAGCGGCACGGCATCACCGGCGTCTACCTCGACCAGGTGACCACCCACCCGGGCGCGTTGGCGCACTACCGGCGCCTCGCCACGGCGGCCCGCGCGGCCGGCTGCGGCACCGTGATCTTCGGCCACGGCGAGCACCCGGATCCGGGCTACGCCGAGGTCGGCCTCGCCGACCTGCTGGTCACCTTCGAGGGCGACTGGGACACCTACCGCTCGATGACGCAACCGCTGTGGACCGCCCGGCACGCGGCCTCCCGCTTCTGCCACCTGGTCTACGACGTCCCGGTCGAACACGCCCAGGACGCCACCGCCCTGATCGCCGCCCGCCGGGCGGGCGTGGGCTGCGCCGTACCCGGGGCCGGGGAGAACCCCTGGCGCACCCTGCCGTACGGCCTGACCGCCGCTGAACTGACCTGACTCGATGCGGAGTTCGACTACCGTGAACCGCCGTAACCGGCTCCTGCCGGCCGCCCTGGCCCTCGCCACCGCCACCGCCCTGCTGGCCACCTCGTGCAGCAGCTCCGGTTCGGAGGACGACGACGACTCGGCCGACGGCTCTCCCAGCGCCCCGCCCGCGGCCACCGCCCCGAGCACCCCCGGCACCCCCGCCCCGGGCACCCCGGACGGCACGCCCGCCCCCGGTTCGCCCAGCGCCCCCGCCACGAGCACGGCCCCGGGCACGCCGGGCGGCACCACTCCCCCGGGCACCACCCCGCCGGGCACCACCGCCCCGCCGCCGTCCGGCGCCCGCTGGCAGCCCACCCCCGGCCTGGCCTGGCAGTGGCAGCTCGGCGGCACCGTGGACCAGTCGGTGGACGTCCCGGTCTACGACATCGACGGCTTCGAGAACGACGCCTCGGTGGTGGCCGCGCTGCACGCCAAGGGCCGCAAGGTGATCTGCTACATCAACGCCGGCTCCTGGGAGAACTTCCGCCCCGACTCCTCCGCCTTCGCCAAGGCGCTGCAGGGCTCGGACACCGGCTGGAAGGGCGAGAAGTGGTTCGACATCCGCAAGCTCGACGAGCTGAAGCCACTGATGGCCGCCCGCTTCGACATGTGCAAGAGCAAGGGCTTCGACGCCATCGAGCCGGACACCATCGAGGCCTACAACCAGAACAGCGGCTTCCCGCTGACCCCCGACGACCAGCTCAAGTACAACCGGATGCTGGCCCAGCTCGCGCACGAGCGCGGCCTGGCCATCGGCCTGAAGAACGACCTGGACCAGATCCCCGCGCTGCTGCCGGACTTCGACTTCGCGGTCAACGAGGAGTGCTCGCAGTTCGACGAGTGCGACCGCGTGGCGCCGTTCGTCAAGGCGGGCAAGGCGGTCTTCCACGTCGAGTACAAGCTCGACACGGACCGGTTCTGCGCCAAGGCCAAGTCGCTGGGCTTCAGTTCGATGCAGAAGAAGCTCGAACTGAACGCCTGGCGCAAGCCCTGTTGAGGTTGTCGCCGTCTCCCGTCGCGCGGGTGACCCGGACGAGGGTCACCCGCGCGAGGGTCACTTGACCGCCAGCCAGATGACGGCGCCGAGCACGGCCAGGGCGACGACGGCGACCAGCGCGATCACGCCGGTCCGGCTGCCGCCGCCGCTGCGGCCGTAGGTGGAAACGGTGCCCTGCTCCTGACGAGCCGGGGTCTCGTCGACGAACGCCCGGAACATCTGGGTGCTGCCGGCGGGGTCGTAGTCGTTGTCAGCCATGGCAGGGACTCTAACGAATCGGCCCACCTCAGGCACAGCCCGGACCCCCTCGCGGGCGGCGCACCGCCCGGTGTGCGACGACCGTGCGACGGGCTCGTGAACACCGTGCGACGGACGGAATGCACCGTCGCGGGAGCGGGTTGACTGCGATCATGACCGGAACCCACAGCCGGGTGAGCCTCGGCACCTCCGACCTGTCCGTCTTCCCGCTCGCCCTCGGCGGCAACGTCTTCGGCTGGACGGCCGACGAGCAGCAGTCCTTCGCCGTCCTGGACGCCTACGCGGCGGCCGGCGGCAACTTCGTGGACACCGCCGACGTCTACTCGGCCTGGGCACCGGGCAACACCGGTGGCGAGTCCGAGACCGTCCTCGGCAACTGGCTGCGCAGCCGCGGCAACCGCGACGACATCGTGATCGCCACCAAGGTCGGCATGCACCCGGAGGCCAGCGGCCTGGGCGCGGCCACCGTCAAGGCGGCGGCCGAGGCCTCGCTGCGCCGCCTCGGCGTCGAGCGGATCGACCTGTACTACACCCACCGGGACGACGACACCCCGGTCGAGGAGTTCGTCACCGCGCTGGACGAGCTGGTCCGCGAGGGCAAGGTCCGGGCCGTCGCCGCCTCCAACATCGGTGCCGAGCGGCTGTCCGAGGCGCTGGCCTTCGCCGAGCGCGAGGGCCTGGCGAAGTACGTCGCCGTCCAGCCGCACTACAACCTGGTCTCGCGCGACACCTTCGAGGGCCCGCTGGCCGAGGTGGTCGCCGAGCACGGACTGGCCACCGTCCCGTACTACGCGCTCGCGTCGGGCTTCCTGACCGGCAAGTACCGCCCGGGCGGCCCCGGCGTGGACAGCGCCCGCGCCGAGGGCGCCGCCCGCTACCTGGCCGAACCGCGCGGTCCCAAGGTGCTGGAGGCGCTGGACGGCGTCGCCGCCGAGCACGGGGTCGAGCTCGCCTCCGTCGCCCTGGCCTGGCTCGCCGCCCGCCCCACGGTCGCCGCCCCGATCGCCAGCGCCCGCACCGTCGAGCAGCTCCCGCCGCTGCTGGCCGGCGCCACGCTCGCGCTCACCCCGGCGCAGACCGCCCTGCTGGACGAGGCCTCCGCCGTCTGAGCACGCCACCGGGCCCCCGACGGCGCAGTGCTGTCGGGGGCCCGGTGCGCGTCCGGCGCTACGGCCGCCCGAAGTGGGTCGGGTAGTAGCCCGGATTGAGGGTCGAGACCCGGATGGTCTTGCCCGGCCGGGGCGCCTCCACGAACGTGCCGCCGCCCAGGTATATCCCCACGTGGTGGATCCCGGAGGCCCGGCCGCTGTCCGACCAGAACACCAGGTCACCGCGGCGCAGCTGCCCCGCGCTGATCGGCGTGGTCGCCGCGTACTGGTCGTCGGCCACCCGCGGCAGGTCTATCCCCGCGCGCTGGAAGGCCTGTTGCACCAGCCCCGAGCAGTCGTAGCCGTACGGGCCGTCGCCGCCCCAGACGTACGGCTTGCCCAGCTGGGCGAGCGCGTAGTCGACGGCCGCCTCCGTGCTCCCGGAGGCCGGCGCGGTGTCCGCGGACGGCCGGCTCACGGGCCGGTCCGGGGCCGCACCACCACCGGACCGGCCGGTGCGGTCCAGGTAGACGTCGTAGTGGCTGGTCCAGCGCCACTCACCGCTGCTGTTCTTGAACCAGTACTTCGACCCGTCCCACCCCTGGCGCATTCCGTCCGAGGAGGCCGAGCCGTGGGAGGCGGTCTGGGCGCCCGAGCCGGGGGACCCGCCGGAGCCGCCCGAGCGACCGGTGCGGCTCGCGTACACGTCGTAGTGGCTGGTCCAGCGCCACTCACCGGCGCCGTTCTTGAACCAGTACTTCGACCCGTCCCAGCCCTGCTTCCCCGCGGCGGCGTGCGCGGACCCGGCACCGGCCGTCAGGCCGACGACGCCGGCGCCCGCCAGCACGGTGGTGGCCAGACAGGTGCTGCGCACGGCCCGGTGTATTCGGCTGCCCCCGGCCGCCGGGGCGCCGGGGGCGGCACGCGGCCGGGGCGCGCAGTTCGGGCAGCCGCAGCCGTCGATCGCGGGGATGGTGCCGAGACGCTCCTCGAAGCCGATCAGGTCGAGGTCCTCGGCGAGGTCGATAGCGGGTTCGGCGTACGCGCCGGTGGCTATCCTCATGCGGGTCGTCCTTCCTTCCGCCCGGCGCGGACGGCCGGGGGCGGTACCGAGGCGGCCACTCCGGCCGGGGCGACGAAGGCGACCAGCAGCTGCTCCATCAGGGCGCTGCGGGCCGCCTCGTCCAGTTCGTGCGCCGTGGCGCGCTCCAGACGCCGGACGGCGAGCGCCGCCGCCTCCACCGCGTCGTCCACCAGCACCGTCCGCAGGCCCGCGTCCAGGTCGGCCAGTCGGCGGCGGCGCATCGACTCGGCGACCTCGGGCGCGTAGTCCAGCCCGAGCGGCTGCGCC
Organism: Kitasatospora sp. NPDC093550; assembly: GCF_044764985.1. Classification (NCBI taxonomy): domain Bacteria; kingdom Bacillati; phylum Actinomycetota; class Actinomycetes; order Kitasatosporales; family Streptomycetaceae; genus Kitasatospora; species Kitasatospora sp. NPDC093550. The sequence goes on along the minus strand of NZ_JBIWJF010000015.1, from coordinate 41,136 downwards.
GAGTACACCTCCAGGCCCGCCGGGGCGACCTCGGCGGCCAGCGCCCTGGTCAGCTCGTCGGCGAACCACTGCCCGTCGCGCAGCGCCGGGCCGGGCGCCGCGTTGCTGTCGCAGGGCAGGGTGGACGCGGTACGGGTGAGCACCGCCTGGACCTGCTCGCGCAGGTAGCCCTCGTGGTCCTCGATCGCCAGCAGCGCCCGCGCGGTGTCCTTGACCCGCCAGACGATCAGCAGCCGGACCACGATCGGCGTGCCGGTCCGGTCCACCGCCTTGACCGGCTCGCTGCGCCAGTGCCGCAGCCGCACGTCCACCCGGTGGCGGCGCAGCAGCGGGTTGACCCAGACCAGACCGGTCCGGCGGACGGTGCCCCGGTAGCGGCCCCAGCGGGTCAGCACCCGGGTCTCACCGCCCGCGTTGGCCAGCAGCCCGGCGAGGGCGCAGACCACCAGCAGGCCGGCCGCGCCGATCCCGGCGAGCGGGGCCGCGTCCACCTCCGCCCGTCCGCTCGCCCGCGCGGCGGGGCCGCGCAGGTCGGGCAGCACGTCCCAGTGCGGGATCACGCCGGTGCGCAGCAGCACGAACAGCACCCCGGCCAGACCGAGCAGCACCACCAGCAGGGCGGTCCAGCCGGGCAGCGTGGTGGCGCCGTGCTCGCGCAGCGCCTGGTCGGCGCGCGGCGGGCGCCGGGAGGTGCCGGCGGTTGCTCCGACCGGGGTGGGGTCGAGGATCCCGACGGTTTCCGGGCCGCCGGTCTCCAGCGGGTCGCGCAGGTCCGCGGGAGCGGCGGACGACGGTCCGGGGACGACGGCCATCGGAGTGGTCGGCGGCCCGCTGTCGGCCGGGCCGACCGGCTTGGCCGCCTTGGCCGCCGTGATCGCGGTGGCTCTGACCAGCGGGCTGGAGCCGGAGGCGAAACGTTCCGGCAGCGTCGGCGGGAGCGCCTCGGGCAGATGGTCGGGTCGCTGCGAAGAGTCGCGGGTGACGTCCATGCACGGATCCTCTGGGTCGGTGTGTCGCGCAACGGGCGGCCCGGATCTGACGGGCAGTGCCAGGGTCAGGCTAAGTTCATACGTCATCAAATGCGACATTTGATCCCAGGTGTGTCGACATTTCCTGACGTATCGTCCAAAGCCGACCTGACGCGCAGGCACATGAACTGACGGTCGGGACGATCGGCGCTGGTCAGCGCCTTCGAGCACCGGGACCGCGGGCGAACACCCGACGGGTGATCAGCCCGATCCCGGTGAGCATCAACAGGATCCCGGCGAGCCCACCGCGCCAACCGGAGTCCTCGGACCGCCCCGCCACACCCTGCGTGCCCTCCGCCGAGGGCGGCACCGGAAGCGGCCGGGCGGTGCCCTTGACGGGCTCGGCTTCGACGGCTTCGACGGATCCGACCGGTTCGGCCGACGAGGGTCCACCGGTCGGCGCGGCGACGGCCGCCCTGGACGGGCTGACGGCGGAGGTCGGGCCCGGGCTCGGGGTCGGGCTCGGGGTTGAGGTCGGGGTTGAGGTCGCGGTTGAGGTCGGGGAAGCACTCGCGGGGGTCGACGGGAGCGCGGACCCCGACGGGACGGGGCCGGGCTCCGCGGAGCCCGACGCAACCACCACCGGCCCGGGCGCCACCGGCGGCACGACGATCGGCAGCACCGCCGGCGGCACCGGCGCCGACACCTCGGGTACCGCCACCACCGACGGGCTCGGACCGGGACTCGACGCACTCGCGGTCGGCGTCGCGGAGCCCGCCGAAGCCGCCGCCGGGCTCGGCGCCACCGGACTCGGCACTGCGGTCGGAGCGACCACGGGCGGCACGACGATCGGCAGCACCGCCGGCGGAGTCGCCACCGGTACCTCGGGTACGGCCACGACGGACGGGCTCGGGCTCGGGCTCGGCACCGCCGAAGCGGAAGCCGAAGCCGCCACCGACGCCGCCACCGACGCCGACGCCGACGCCGACGGGCTGGGCGTCGCCGGGCTCGACACCCCTGGGCTCGGAACCACCGGGCTCGACACCGCCGCGCTCGGAACGGCCGACACCGATGCCGACGGGCCCGGAACCGTCGGGCTCGACGCCACAGGGCTCGGCACCGCTGACGCCGAAGCCACCGGGCCGGGCGTCACCGAGCTGGGCGTCACCGAGCTGGGCGTCACCGGGCTGGGTGTCACCGGGCTCGGCACGGCCACCGCGGCGGCGACCCGGACCCGTACCGGGTCGGCCGAGGTCCCGTTCCCCGCCAGGTCCGTGGCCGTGACGGTCAGCCACTGATCCCCGGCCGTCAGGTCCCGGTTCGCGGTGCAGGTCCAGCTGCCGTCGAGGGCCGCCGGCGCCCCGCACAGCACCGTCCGCTGGTCGGAGATCGCGCTCGACCCCGCCGTGACCAGCACGTTCGTGCCCGGCTCCGCCCGTCCGGCGAGCTTCGGGCGGCTGACCCGCAGGGTCTCCCCCGAGGCCGGCGAGCCGAGCACCGGCCGGTCCGGCGGGACGGTGTCGACCACCAGCGCGGCCTGCTGCCCGGCCGTCCGGTTCCCCGCCGCGTCGACGGCGACCGGGGTGAGCTGGTGCGTCCCCTCCGTCAGGTTCTCGACCGGCAGGCAGGACCACTGGCCGTCCGTCCGCACCGCGGTGCTGCACAGCTCGCCGCCCGTGGAGCGCTCGGTGACCGAGACGGTGCTGCCCGCGTCGCCGGTGCCGGTGAGCTGCAGCCCGGGGTCGTTGGTGTAGGCGGGGAGGGTGAGGGCGGGGGCGGTCGGCGGCGCGGTCTTCACGGTGACCTTGACCGCCTCGCCGCGCAGCACCACCCCGCCGCTGGTGGTCTCCACCGGGGTGAGGCCGTGCGGGCCGGCGGCGAGGGCCGCGGCCGGGCGGCAGGACCAGTCGCCGTCGCGCCCGACCTTGGCCTTGCAGAGCGCGGTGTCGCCCTCCCGGACCTCGATCGTGGCGCCGGCCACCGCGCCCTCGCCGCTGATCTCCGGACGGGCTTCGGAGAGGACGGTGCCGTCGACCGGCTCGGCGATCTCCGGCCGGGCGGCCCCGACGGTCAGTTTGATCCGCTGGTCGGTGACCTGGCCGGAGTCCGCGAAGCCGCCGGAGGAGACCAGCTGACTGGTGTCGCGGCCGAGCCGAAGCCGGGCCCAGGTCTCGCCCGAGGCGGCGCCGGAGGGGACGGTCCACTCCAGGGTCGCGGTGTCGGCACCGGGCCGGACCTCGGTCTGCACCCGCTGGGCGGCCTCGAAGCGGCCGGCGTGCCCGAAGTCGATCCAGCCGGCCAGGGTGGCGGGCTGGTCGCCCACCCGGACCGGGACGGTCACCCGGTAGTAGCGGCCGATCGCGGCCTCGGTGGGGAAGCTGATCGACGGGTCGGCGCCCAGGTACTCGCCGCGGCCGGGCTGGAGCTTGGGCGGCGGCGGACTGCCGAAGGGTCTGGCAAAGGGGCTGGTCAGCGAGGCGCCGTGGTCCAGCCGGACCAGCGGCTCGTCGTCCGCGGCGGCGACGGACGGGGCGCCGTCACGTCGGCCGGGGCCCGCCGCGTCGGCGCCGAGGAAGAGGTCGGAGAGCACGTGCGAGGCGTTGCCGTAGGCCTGCGGCGCGGTGCCCAGGTCCTCGTCGACGCTGACGGTGTACGCCTGGCGCAGGACGGGCGGGGCGGTGGTGCTGCCGGCCCGGGCGGTGGAGCGCTGCTCGACCCGGAACACCGCGGTGCCGAACGTCCCCGCGAGTTCCAGGGAGCCCTCGGCGGCCGAGCCGGCCGAGCCGTCGGCGGTGCCGTCCTGGCCCGCGGGGGCGAGGGTGTTGGCGTCGACCTTCCAGCCGGGGAAGTCGGTGCGGTGGACCAGCACGGGGGCGGTGGGCGAGCCGCCGGTGAGGGTCAGCCGGGTGGCGGTCCCCGTGGTGCCGGACTTCCCGGTGGCGACCGTGGCGAGACCGCTGAGGTGCAGCCGGGGATTGCGGACGGGGCGCGAGAAGGTCAGCCGGAGCGTTCCCGCGGTGCGCCAGGAGCCGTCCGCCTGCGGGCGGTCCGGGGTGAGTTCGAAGGTCTGCGCCGGGTCTCCGGGGCGGATTCCGTCCGTGTAGAGGGCGGCGGACCGTCCTCCTCCGGCCCGGTCCGCCAATTCGCCGGTTCCGGCGGTGACCCGCACTCCGGGCGAGGCCTCGAAGTCGAGCTGCACGGAAAGGCCGGAGGGCAGCACCGCCCGGTGTTCCCCCGACCAGGTGTCGGGGGTCTGCTGGGCCACCGCGAGCGGGACGTTCCAGCCGGTCAGCAGCCCGGCCGTGAGAACGGCCAGGGCGGCAGCGGTGCGGGGGAACTGGCGGCTCATCCGGCTCTCCTTCGCGGTCGGCTGCCGGGTCGGGCGGGCAGTCTGGGCAGGCACAAGATCCGACAAAAAGGAAGCACGATCCCGAACCGGTCATACTGCGACACCTGCGGTTCTGCCCGCCTCCCACCCGTTTGGCGCCATCCGGGCGGCAGGGCGGGGATCTACCCGAAACGACCGCATGTCATCCGTTGGGCGGCAATCGGCACCAATCGGACGGAGCCGGCCCGAAGGCGGTGGAGGCATCCGGAAACGGGAGAAGCCCCCGGCCGGTGGCCGGGGGCTTCTCGATGGTGCGCTCAGCAGGATTCGAACCTGCAACCTCTTGATCCGTAGTCAAGTGCTCTATCCGTTGAGCTATGAGCGCAAGGAACGGGCGAACCCGATCTTGCGGAGTTTTGGTGCGCTCAGCAGGATTCGAACCTGCAACCTCTTGATCCGTAGTCAAGTGCTCTATCCGTTGAGCTATGAGCGCTCGCCCCGGTGAACGTTGCCCCCGGGGCGGTGCGGGGACAACATTACATGACCTGCGACGTGGGGCGAAATCGATTCCCCCGGGGCCCCTCCCGGCCCTGCTCCCGACCCCTGCCGGAGGCCCGCCCGCGCCCGCCCCGACCGGCCCCGACGTCCCCCGGGAACGCGAAGAGCCCCCGTCGACAAGATCGTCGACGGGGGCTCCCGACTGGCGGAGGCTGAGGGATTTGAACCCTCGATCAGGAATAACCCCGAAACCGCATTAGCAGTGCGGCGCCATAGACCGGACTAGGCGAAGCCTCCCCACATGGACCACGCCCGCGCGAAGCGGACCCGTTCCGTGTGTCAGTGATGATGCCACAACCGTGGGGCTCGGCACCAACCACCGCCAACGTTACTAGGCGGGTCGTCCCCGCCGCAAAGAAGAATGAGATACTGCCGTCTCCGGAGGAGCTGCCCCGAGCCGAGGAGACCTGTCGACGTGAGCAGCAGGCCGATCCGAGGCGCTGCTCGCCTCGCCGCCATACTCGACGCCCTGCCCGACGCGTTGTTGCTGGTGAACAGCAACGGCACGGTCGTGGACGCCAACAGCGCCGCGGTCCAAGCGCTGCAGGCGCCGGGCACCTCGCTGGTCGGCATGGGCGTGCTGGGCCTGCTCCCCGAGTTCGACCCCAGCCGGATCCCCGGCTCGATGCGCCCGGCCACCCGCGACGGCGACGCCCTCGACCGCCCGGTCCGGATGACCGCCCACCGCACCGACGGCACCACCTTCCCGGTCGAGGTCTCCGGCAACGACTTCGCCGACGACAACGACAACGGCCGCGGCTACGCGCTCTCCCCGCTCGTCCCGTACGACCCGTACCGCGAGGGCTCCCGCTCGCCGTCCTCCTCGGACCTGCTCCTGCTGCTGGTCCGCGACCTCTCCGGCCGGCTCGGGGTCGAGGCCGAACTGCGACGCCAGCACAAGCAGACCGAGATGATCCTGCGCGCCGCCGCCGAGGGCGTGCTCGGGGTGGACCTCGAAGGCCGCTGCGTGCTGGTCAACCCGGCCGCCGCGCACATCCTGGAGTACCGGGCGAGCGAGCTCGGCGGGCGCGAGCTGCACCCGCTGATCCAGCACTCCCGGGCCGACGGCACCCCGCTGGCGCTGGAGGAGTCCGCGCTCCTGGACACCCTGACCTCCGGGCGCAAGCACCGGGTGCGCGGCACCGTGCTGTGGCGCAAGGACGGCCGGCCGGTCACCGTCGACCTCACCACCGCCCCGGTCCGGGACGGCGACCAGCTGGTCGGCGCGGTGATGACCTTCACCGACCGCAGCCGCGAACTCGCCCTGATCGCCCGCAACGAGCACCTCACCGCCGTCCTGGAGAGCGAGCTGGGCGGCGCGCTGACCGCGCTGAACCAGCGGCTGGACGCGCTCGCCGCCGACCCGGCCGGACAGCTCTGGCCCGAGGCCAACTGGACGCTGCGCCGGCTCGCCGCCGAGTGCCGCCGCTTCGGGAAGCTGATCGACGGGGTCCTCGACCACCAGCGCAGCGAGGCCGGCGAGAGCGGCCCGTCGGAGGCCAAGGACGGCAAGGACGGCAAGGAGGCCCAGGACGGCAAGGGCCGCCGGAAGGCCGCGGCGCAGGTGCCGGTCGCCCTGGACACGGTGGTCCGCCGGGCCGTCGAGGAGGCCGGCGAGCTGGTCGGCCCCGGCCGGGTGCGCTTCTCCGTGCACGCCGCCGCGGTCGAGGTGATCGCCGACGAGCGACGGCTCGCGCAGGCACTGGCCCACCTGGTCGCCGACGTCAGCGGCGTCGGCTTCGCCCTGGATGCCCCCGCCTCCCCCTCCCCCGGTCTGGCGGTGCCCGGTCTCCACAACGGCGCGGCGCCCGTGCCGCCGCCCGCCCCCGAGCCGCCGACCGTCGTGCTGGCCGCCGCCCAGCGCGGCGAGGTCGCCCGGATCGAGATCCGCGGCCCCGGCATCGGCGGCAGCCCCGTCCACCTGCCGATAGCCCGCGCGGTGGTCGAGCGCCACGGCGGGGTGCTCCAGCCGCACGAGCTGCCCGGCAAGGCCGGCACCACGTACGTCGTCGAACTGCCGCTGGACCCGGCCGCCGCGAAGGCCGCCGCCGAACGCGCCGCCGCCGAGGGCCGCTCCGACCGGCCCAAGGAGAGCGACAGCGCCGTCCTGCCCGAGCTGCCGGGCATCCCGCAGCTGCCGAGCACCACCGGGAACACCGAGCCGGCCGCCGACGAGCGGCCCGACCGCACGGCCCCGGAGGCCGAGCAGGCGCCCGCCGAGGAGGCCGGGGCCCCCGAGCGGCGCGGCCGCCGCGGCCGCCCCGCCGCCGAGACCCCGCCGCCCGCCGCCTCCGACGGCCCCGCCGACCAGTGGCCCAACGCCCCCGCCCGGGTCGAGCGGGCCGTCCCCGAGCAGTGGAACGGCACCGGCAACGACCCGGCGTACGGCCGCCAGGGCCTGCCCGGCCCGGACGGTGCGCCGAACGACCCCTGGGGCAAGGACGACGGCCGCTCCGGCCCCGCCTACGCCGTGCCCGTCGAGGGCGAGCGGAACCAGCAGCAGCGGCCCGGTGGACGCGAGCCGCTCGCGCTCGGCCCGGCCCCCGCCCCGGCCGCCGACGGCACCCCGCCGGGCGGCACCCCCACCGACGGGCCCGCCCCGGAGGAGGCCTCGGCCGAACCCAAGCCCCGCCGACGCCGCGCCCTGCCCTCCGCCGAGGACTCCTCCGGCGGCTTCGCCCTGCCCGGGACGGCCGACACCCCGGTGTACCCCGGCCTGGAGCACGCCCTGCCGGCCGGCCCCGCACCCGCGCTGCCCGAACCGGCCGCGGCCCCGACCGGACGCCGCCGCCGGCTGGCCGTCCCGCCGGGACCGGGCTCCGACGTGCCGGTGGGCGCACCCGCTCCGTCCGCCCTGCCCGTACCGTCCGGCCAGGACGCGGGCGGCCCCGGCACCGCGCTGGAGCCCGCCCGGTCCGCGCTGGCCGCCGCCGAGGACCCGTCCGGCCCGCGCCCGGTCGGCACCGGCCTGGGCGAGCTCGCCCCGCCGCGGCCGCTCGGCGCCCCGCCGGTAACCGTGCTCCCCGCGCAGCAGTCCGGCCCCGCCGAGGCCCGGACCGCCCCGCGCCCGATGGCCGAACTCCCGGCCGCCGAACAGCGGCCCGCCGCCGAACAGGCGTCGGCCGCCGGCGGCGAGCTGGCCAACACCCGGCGGCTGCTGGTCTGGCCCGAGCCCGACCCGGCCACCCAGCAGGCCCTCCAGGCCCGTGGCTACCTGCCGGTGATCGTCAGCTCCCGCGAGGAGGTGGACGCCCAGGCCTCCGCCTTCCCGGCCGCCCTCTTCGTCGACCCGCTCACCGGACCGATCACCCGCACCGCGCTGCAGTCCCTGCGCACCGCGGCGCTCAACCGCCGCGTCCCGGTGCTGGTCACCGCCGGCCTCGGCCAGGCCACCCGGGACACCGCGTACGGCGCCGACCCGGCCGTGCTGCTGCGCGCCCTCGCACCGCGCGACGGCGAGCACCACGCGCCGCGCGTCCTGCTGGTCGAGAGCGACCCGGACATCGCCGCCGCCATGATCAGCAGCCTGGAACGGCGCGGCATGCACGTCGAGCACGCGGTGGACGAGAACGACGCCGTGGCCCGGGCCAGCAGCGTGCAGCCCAACCTGGTGGTGATGGACCTGCTGCAGATCCGCCGCCGCCGGGTCGGCCTGCTGGACTGGCTGCGCGCCAACGACCGGCTGCACCGCACCCCACTGGTGGTCTACACCTCCGTCGACCTCGACCCGCGCGAACTGCCCCGGCTGCGTACCGGCGAGACGGTGCTGTTCCTCGCCGAGCGCTCGACCACCGAGGACGTCCAGGGCCGGATCGTCGACCTGCTCGGGCGGATCGGCGCGATGGGCGAGGCGGGCGTCGCCGCAGCGGGCTGAGGCGCGGGCGTCGCCGCCGCGGGCCGAGCGCTCCGACACGTCGAAGGGCCGGCCGCCCCGTTCGGTACGGGCGCGGCCGGCCCTCTTCCGTGCCCGCCGCTACTCCTTGCCGAGCACCGTGACGTCCAGCTCCTGGGCCGCGTAGCTGGCCCGGATCACCTTCTTGTCGAACTTGCCCACCGAGGTCTTCGGCACCGACTCCACGATCGACCAGCGCTCCGGCAGCTGCCAGGAGGCGATCCGTCCGGCCAGGAAGGTCCGCAGCTCCCGCAGCCCGACCGTCGCGCCCGGTCGCAGCACCACGGTGGCCAGCGGGCGCTCGCCCCACTTCTCGTCCGGGACGGCGACCACGGCGGCCTCGGCCACCTCGGGGTGCGCCATCAGCTGGTTCTCCAGGTCGACCGAGGAGATCCACTCGCCGCCGGACTTGATGACGTCCTTGGCCCGGTCGGTGAGGGTCAGGTAGCCGTCGGCGGTGATGGTGCCGACGTCCCCGGTGCGCAGCCAGCCGTCCTCGGAGAACTTGTCCTCCGGGCGGACCGGGTCCTGCCCGGCGCCGCCGTAGTAGGCCCCGGCGATCCACGGGCCGCGCACCTCCAGCTCGCCCGCCGAGACGCCGTCGTGCGGCATCCGTTCGCCGCCCGGGCCGATCAGCCGGGCCTCGACGGAGGCCGGGAAGATGCCCTGGGTGATCCGGTACGGCCACTCCTCCTCGGGGGTGAGGCCGCCCGGGGGCTGGGCGAAGGAGCCGAGCGGAGAGGTCTCGGTCATGCCCCAGGCGTGGATGACCCGGATGCCGTGGCGCTCCTCGAAGCCCTGCATCAGCGACGGCGGGCAGGCGCTGCCGCCGATGACCACCATGCGCAGGCTGGAGGTGTCGTAGTCGCCCGCGTCGAGCTCGTCCAGCAGGCCGCTCCAGATGGTGGGGACGGCGGCGCTGACGGTGGGGCGGACGGCGGCGATCATCTCGGCCATCGGCTTGGGCTGGAGGAAGCGGTCCGGCATGAGCAGGTTGGCGCCGGACATGAAGGCGGCGTGCGGGATGCCCCAGGCGTTCACGTGGAACATCGGGACGACCGGCAGCGCGGTGTCGCGCGGGGTGAAGGCGAAGTTGTCGCCGGTGTTGACCTGCAGACAGTGCAGGTAGACCGAACGGTGGCTGTAGAGCACGCCCTTCGGGTCGCCGGTGGTGCCGGAGGTGTAGCAGAGCACGGCGGCCTGCCGCTCGTCGATGTCGCCGCGCCACGGGTACGCGGTGGGCCGGCCGGCGATCAGCTCCTCGTAGTCGTGCACGCCGCCCGCGAAGCCCGCCAGCAGCGAGCGGTCGCCGGGACCGCTCACCACGATGTGCTTGAGGGTGGGCGCGAGCTCCGGCAGGACGGCGGCGAGCAGCGGGAGCACCGAGCCGTTGACGATGATCACGCGGTCGGCGGCGTGGTTGACGATGAAGGACAGCTGCTGCGCGGGCAGCCGCAGATTGAGCGTGTGCAGCACGGACCCCATCGCGGGGACGGCCAGGTACGCCTCCAGGTGCTCGGCGTTGTTCCACATCAGGGTGGCGACCCGGTCGTCCCCGGCCACCCCGAGCTCGTCGCGCAGCGCCCACGCCAGCTGTGCGGCGCGGGCGCCCACCTCGGCGTAGCTGCGGACGACCGGCCCGGTGCCGTCCCAGGTGGTGACGGTCGAACGGCCGTGGATCGTGGACCCGTGCTCCAGGATCCGGGCGACGGTGAGCGGAACGTCCTGCATCGTGCTGAACACGGGTCCTCCTTGACCGGGCGGCACTGGCAGCCTGCGCCTGCGGCACCTACTGGGCGGTAATGGGCGCGGACCTGCCCGATTTTGCCGCCCCGCACCACCCCCTGTCAGCATCCCGGGCCCGTTGCACGGATCACGGCCCACCATCCCCCGCCCCGGCCGTACCGGCTTCCGCCCGCTGCCGCAGCTCCGCCGGCAACCGGGTGCGCACGTCCCCCGGGATCGCCCCGTACTGCTCCGGCGCGAGGGTCCGGCTCCGCCACACCCCGTCCGCCCCCGGCTCGACCACCCGCACCTCGTCCACGGCCCCGACCGCGGCGCGGCGCCGGTCGGTGAAGATCCAGACCTGTCGGCCGCCCTCCTGCCACCGGTACTCCGGCTGGTCCTTGCCGCTGTCGTAGAGCGTGTCGTCCCGCCACAGCACGTCCTTCAACTCGCCCTCACCGCGCACCGACGGCGTGTAGGCCCGCACCACCCCGCGCCACCCCCTGCCGCCCCCGGGCTCCGCGCTCTCCTCGACCAGCAGCGCGTACCGGTCGTACGGCGCGCGCACCCAGTAGTCCGGCCGGGCCTCGCTGTCCGTGTGCAGCCGATTGGTGTGCACCGCCCCCGGCCCCGTCGACGCACCACCGCACCCGCCCGCCGCCACCATCACCGCCAGCACCCCGATCGACCCGATCCCCAGCCGCGCCCTCCGCCACCGGATCATTTCTTCGGCTGCCCACTCACGGTCGTGAGCACGTTCCCGTCCGCGTCGAGCCGGATCACCGACTCACGGGGCCAGGTCAGGTGGAACTGGTACGACTCCGCCTGCCCCAGGGAAATGATGTCTCCGATGTCCGCCTTCGACTTGTCCGTTGAGTACTTGGGGTTCGGGTCCACGATGTCGTTCCAGGTGCACGCGGACTTGATGTGGACTTCATAGGTGCCGTCGGCCAGTTTGACCACTTGGCGGTTCCCCTTGATTCCGAAGCCGCCGACGGTGCTGTCCGTGCCGTGGAGGTACTGGTAACCCACCATCCCCTCACCGTTCTCGATCTCCATGCCGGTCGTGCGGTCGAACCCTCCCGTGCCGCCGTCCGGGTACTGCTTGACCGCCTCTTGGGCTATCTCCTCGAAGCGCTTGTCCAGCTTTCCGTTGAGCGTGGTGTTGGCGCTCATGTAGTCGCTCCAGGACTGGTCGTTGACGATGGTCCAGTCGCCACCCCCGGTCAGGTAGCGCTCCAGGATCGCCCGGCCCGCCCAGTCATTGTTGAAGTTGTCGTTGCTCCCGTCGCCGCCCTGGGCCCGGTCGGCGGCGCGGTCGTTCCCCTGCCTGCGCCCACCACGCTCGTCGCTGCCGCGGAGCCAGCCATTGGTGTTCGACGAGTTGTCGGGGGTGGCGAGGTTGAACGAGAGGGCGGCGGAGAGTTCCTGGTCCGCCTGGGCGGCCAGGGTCAGTGCCGCGACCACTCGGTCCCGAATGGCTGTCGCCTCGCGGCGCATGGCCGGCTCGTACTCCGTGTCGTGCCGGTCCGCGTAACTCGCCTTCGGCCACTCGACGGAAGCGTCGTCCCTGACGGTGAAGTCCGTCCTCCGGGCGCTGTCGAGCGCATCGTTGAGGCCCTTCTGGGCCACGGAGAGCGCCCGGTGCGCACGCCGCAGGGCCTGCGCGTTGGCACGGGTGACGCGGGCGCCGGCATGCAACGCCTCGCAGATCGTGCCGATCCGCTTCTTGGCGGTCTCGGCTGGGTCGCCCTTCCACACCGAGTCATCGAGGGCCGACTTGAGGTCGCGGTCAGCGTCATTGGCGATGCCCTCCAGCCTGGTCGCCGCAGCGTCCCACGACTCGGCAGCACTGAGCAGGGGCCCCAGGGAGATCCCACGAAGCTGTGGAACGGTGACCATGGTCAGTTTCCCCCGCCGAAGTTGCTCGCTGTCGCCTGCTCGTGAGTGACATAGGCGTTGACGGTCTGGCGGATGTTCTCAGCGGTCTGCCCGAGATCGTTCCTCAAGGCATCCAGGTTCTTCTCCCAGGCGTCGAGAGCAGATCCCACCACGGAGCCGGAGGGCCAGGTCTCAAGTTGTTTCTGTGCGGCCTTGGTCTTCTCCGCGAGCTCACCCGAGCCGACCTGGAGCCTGGCGAACAAGGCGTCCGCATGCTCCCCGACAGGACGGAGCTTCTCCGGATGTACCTCGACGTCGGGCACGGTCGGCACCGGCCCCGGGGACGGCGATGGCACCGGGCTCCCCGCTTTCGCCACCGGCCCCCCGCCGAACGCATCCCAGATCGTGTTCGCCATCGATCCCCCGTATCTTTCGCGTCCGAACTCCTGGCCAACGTATCCGCACGACCGGACGCTCACCATCGGATCGCCGAAATGAGGCACCGGGTTCCGATGGACCGCTGATCAGCGCTGTTCGCGGCGGCAGAGGCGGAGGGAGTTGGCGGGGTCGGGGGTGTAGGCGGGGTCGAGGGTCCAGCCGTGCTCGGCGGCGATGCGCAGGGCGTGGTGGGCGCCGGCGCCGCGGTAGGTGGCGCGGTGGAGCTGGATGCGGCGGTAGTAGGTGCCGTCGGGGGCGGCGAGCTTGGCGTAGCTGTCGGGGGTGCGGGCGAGTTCGCGCTTGGTGTCGCGCTGGAGGATGCGGCGGATGTGGCGGTCCCAGGCGGCGGGGCTGTCGGTGAACTCGGCCCGGAAGGCACGCGGGCCGACCGTCCAGCGGGCGCCCCAGCGCTCCCAGTAGTCGGGCTCGGGACGGTTCACCCAGAAGGTGGCCAGGCCGTACACCGGGACGTAGAGGATCTGGAACAGGAAGACGAACGGGAGCAGCAGCGCGGAACGGGTCGGCTGCGGGCCCCACGGGGTGCCGGGGGCGGCGGGCGGGTCGTGCGGGGCGGGGGCGGGAGGGCCGGCCGGGGCGGGGAAGCGGCGGACCAGCCCGACGTGGCCGGCGTCGGTGCCGACGGGCGAGCCGTGCCAGCCGTGCCGCTCGGCGATCCGGACCACGCCGGCCGCGCCGAGGCCCCGGTAGAGGCGCGCCGCGAGCCGGACCGCCACCTGTCGGCCGAGGTCGGCCTGCACCTCGCCGCCGCCGGCCGCGTGCGAGGCCTCGGCGGCGGCGATCCGGCGCTCCAGGATCGGGGTGACGTAGCGCTCCCAGTCCTCCGGGCGGCCGGTGAGCTCGGCCTTCAGACGGCGCGGGGGGATGAAGGTGCGGTTGACCTTCAGCCAGCCGTCCGAGCTGGGGCCACTGCCGTTGTAGTCCGCGAAGATCAGGACGACGAAGAGGAGCACCAGGGCGGCGATCCAGAGCGGGGCGTAGATCCACTGCAGCAGGAACTGGAGCAGGACGGCGACGCGGCTGCGGCGCGGCAGCGGGCCCGGGAACCCGCCGGGCTGCGGTTGGGGCTGGGCGTGCTGCTGGTGCGGCTGCGGCTGCGGCTGCGGCTGCTGGGCACCGAACTGCGGTGCGGGGTAAGGCTGTTGGGCGCCAGCCGGAGACTGCTGGGCGTACGGCTGCTGCGGCGGGACGGGTTGGGCGTACGGGTTGTGGCCGTACGGCGCCGGCGGCCCGTACGGGTTCTGCGGCGGTACCGCGCCCTGACCGCCCGCGGCGCCGGGTCCGTACCCGTACCCGTCCGCGCCGCCGTGTCCCTGTCCCTGGCCGTTCGCCATGCCGCCCCCTCCGCCGGACCGGGGGCCACCCTACCGGCGGGAGCCTCAGCCGGCGGTCGGACCGTCCACCTGGTTGCGGTCGATGGTGAGGGTGGCACCGCCGTAGGTCTCCGGGACGTTGCCGCGGTACTGGTGGACGCGCTGGTGGACGGTCCAGAGGTCGGCGGCGAGGGCACCGGAGCCGGCCGTGTCGGCGTGGTCGTCCCAGCGGGCGTACCAGAGGGAGTCGGGCATCGGGGTGCTGCCGACCCGGTGGGCGGCCGCCAGGTCGGCGATGCCGGAGTCGAGGCTGGAGTAGAAGCCGGAGCGGTAGCCGGCGGAGTGCAGGGCCTGGGTCCAGCCGAGGGTGAAGTCGACCACGGCCTGGCCGCAGGCCGGGTCGCGCATCGGGTAGGCCTCGATGTCCAGGTAGACCGGGCTGCCCGGGCCGAATCCGAGCGAGCGCAGCGCGCGGGTGGCCTCGGCCGCCTCGTCCCGGCCCTGCCGCACGGCGTTCGCCGGGTCGATCCGCTTGGGCTTGCGGGTCGGGTCGGCGCACGGCGCCTGCAGTCCGACGTGCACCGGCAGGAAGCGCCAGCCCATCGCGCGCGCCTGCCGCACCCATTCGGCGGTGAGCCGGGCCTGGCCGCAGGCGCGCTGGGAGCCGCTGGTGTAGACGCCGATCGCCCCGTACGGGGAGGCGGTGCGCCAGGTCCGCAGGGTGTCCAGCGGGGGCGCGGCGCAGACGTCGAAGGCGGGGCCGTTCCAGCTCTCCCGGAAGCGGGGCGGGACGCCCTTGTCCGGGAGGGCGCGGGCCCGGATGCGGGGGACGGCGGCGGCGGACGGAACGGTGGCTTCGGCGCGCACGCCCGTCCCGTCGGTGGCCAGCAGGAGCACGAGGGAGGCGGCGAGGAGGGCCGCAGGGCGGAGATAGCGCACCCGGCCTTGATACTGACGGACCATCGGACGAATGCGGCAACCACGCCGCGGCGCCCCCGCGAGTCCACCCTTTGGGACGCACCCGTCCGCATCCGTCCCGATATTTGTAACGAGCTTGCTGGTTCATCACTCCTTACGGCACACTCGCGAGCATGCCCACCTCCCATACCAGCGCACCCCCCACCGCCTCGTCGTCGGCCGCCGCCGTCGCCGAGGCCCTTGCCATGCCGCCCGCCCCCAAGGGCGAGCCCGCCGGCGAGCGGGGCAGCTGGCGACGAGGTGGGGCGTCCGGCCCCGCGGCGCCACCCGAAGGACAGGCCGGCCGGACCAGCGGCCGGCTCGGCACGATCCTGCGGCGCCCGGAGAGGATCCCGGCGCCGCTTCTCTGTCTGACCGCGATGTTCCTGGTGCAGACCGGGATCGCGCTGTCCAAGCCCCTCTTCGGCCCGCTCGGGGTCAGCGGCACGACCTTCCTGCGGCTCGGCTTCGCCGCCGTCATCCTGCTCGCCGTCACCCGGCCGGAGCTGCGCGACAAGCGTCCGCGCGACCTCGGCGCGGCCGCCCTGCTCGGCGTGGCCTCGGCCGGGATGACCTTCCTGTTCGCCGGGGCGATCGACCGACTGCCGATGGGCACCGCCGCGACCATCGAGTTCCTCGGCCCGCTCGCGGTCGCCCTGGTCTTCGCCCGGCGCGCCAGCCACCTGCTCTGGGCGCTGCTCGCGGCCGCCGGCGTGGCGCTGCTGACCCTGCTCGGCGAGGGGGACGGCGGCGGCTCGCTCGACCCGGTCGGGCTGCTCTACGCCTTCGGGGCGGCCGCCTGCTACGCGGCGTACATCCTGTTCACCGACAAGGTCGGCGCGACCTTCCAGGGGTTCCAGGGCCTGGCGGTGTCGATGACGGTCGGTGCGCTGGCGCTGGCGCCGTTCGGGCTGGGCGAGGCCTGGCACGGGCTGACCGCGTCCGGCTCCTCGCCGCTGCTGCTGCTCGCCGCGGTCGCCGGGGTGTCGCTGCTGCTCCCGGTGATCCCGTACGCGCTGGAGATGACCGCGCTGCGACGGATGCCGCAGCGGGTGTTCAGCGTGCTGGTCAGTCTGGAGCCGGCGGTCAGCGCGCTGGTCGGCCTGGTCGTGCTCGGCCAGCTGCTGGGGGCGTCGCAGCTGGCCGGGATCGGCTGCGTGGTGGCGGCCAGTGTGGGCGCCACGCTGACCGGCCGCCGGTAGGTCCGGCGGCTACCCGCCGGCCGCGGTCACCCGCGGCCGGCGGCGCCTCACGGCCAGAGCAGGGTGCGCGACCAGTCCGGGGAGCTGACCGGGCCGGTGCGGGTGTAGCGCAGCCGGACGTGCCGGCGCTGGGAGTCGCCCTGCCAGAACTCCACCTCGTGCGCCCACAGGGTGTAGACGGCGTGCCCGGGCGGGACCACGTCCGGGTGCGCCTCCAGCCGGCGGCGGGCGACCGCCACCGCCTCGTCGTACTCGGTCAGCGCGGCCAGCGGCTCGCTCTGCCGGCCGACCAGCGAGGAGGCCCGGGCGGCGGGCGAGCGGGTGGCGAACTCGGCGGCGGCGACCAGGTCGGCGGCCCGCTCGACGCTGCCGCGCACCCGCACCTGGCGGCCCAGCTGCGGCCAGTAGACGGTCAGCGCGGCGGCCGGGTGGTCGGCGAGCTGCCGGCCCTTGGGGCTGTCGGCGGCGGCGGAGAAGTTCCAGCCGGTGCCGGCCGCGTCGACGTCGCGCAGCACCAGCACCCGGGCGTCCGGCATGCCGTCCGCGTCGACGGTGGAGAGGGTGAACGCCTGCGGGTCCAGCACCCCGGCGTCCAGCGCGGTGGCGAGCCAGTCCACGAGCAGCGGACCGGGCTCGGCGGGGGCGGCGTCGTGGTCGAAGGACGGCAGCGGGCGGGCCATCGGCGGCCGGCCGAGCAACAGCTCGGGGACGGACCTCGGCTCGGACCGGCGCTCACCGGGCGGCTCGGCCGCCGGCTCCCGGCGTGCCTCCGCTTCCGGCCCCGGTACGGACCCGGACTCGCCCGGGCCGGTCAGGCCCTCCTCCTCCGCCGCCATCGCGCGCCCTTTCTTCCGATTGCCGCGGTCGCCACCCCGGTCGGGCCGTCCCTCGCGGGCCCTGGCACGCGGTGTGCTGTCGGAGCGCAACCGTACCGCCGTGGGCCGACGCCGCAGGGCGCGGGCCCTCGCTGGAGGGCTCGCGGCCGGTCCGGCGGCGGGACGGAGCCGGGACGGAGCCGGACGCACTCGTGGGCGGTGCCGATGGCGGCACCGCCCACGAGGCCGGTTTCGCGGTGACCCTTTCCGCTGGCCGGTCATGCGCTGTTCCCTCGGTGATGCGCGGTCCCCTCTGGTTTCTCGGGGTTGTTGCGGGTGTTGCGGTTGTTGCGGTTGTTGCGGTTGTTTCGGGTGTAGCGGCTGTCGCGGCTGTCGTGCTTCCGAGTCGGAGTCCGAGTCCGGGCGCGGGTGCTCAGCTCACCCGCGGCCACCCACCTCCGGCGCCCCCGCCGTCAGTGGTACTCGGTGGTACCCGGTCGCACGCGGTGCGGCCGGACGGTCAGGGGAAGACGGGGGCGAAGACCACGTTGATGTTCTTGTTGCCCTGGCCGGCCAGGACGGCGCCCGCGTTGTCCTTCACCGCGAGGGTGTTGCTCTGGTTCGAGGCACCGGAGCCGGTGGCCGTCTGCTGGGTGGAGACGTAGTTGCCGTCGACCCCGCCGAACACGTTGCCGGTGCCGGCGTTGGACACCACGCCGGCGTTGGAACCGGCCGCGGCACCCGCGCCGTTGTCGGCGGCGGCGGCCCCGGCCCCCGCCAGCAGCAGACCGGCCGCGAGCGGGCCGGCGAGCAGGAGACCGGCTAGAGGACGTGTGTGGATACGAGCCATGAGAACCTCCGGAAATCTGTTCATCGTGCAATGTCGACCATGGTGTGCGGGGTTCGTCGGCCAGACGAACACCTGCGGGCTGCGACGCCGGGGGAAAGACTTCCGCAACAAATCGACAAAGCACTAGTCGACCCCGCCATTTTCGCCCGTTAGTGTGATATCCACCCGGGCCTCGCATAACGGGTGCAAACCCGGAGAGCGCGCCGACGCGCTACCGATGAGCTGGGACTTCGCCCGGACGGTCGCCGGTTCGCGGACCGCCGTAAGCGGCGCATCGACGCCTCGCGAACGACCGGGCGCACCACCCTGGCGCGAGCTGACGGCGAATGCGCCCCCGAAAAAGTTCGACCACCCTTCCATGTCGACTTTTCCAGCCATTCGCAGACCATCGGAAAGTCACACCCGAGCGGCGGACAAACGACTCTCACTCCATTACTGATCCGCTCTAGCGACAATCAGACCATCTTGCCGGGATTCAGGATTCCCAGCGGATCGAAGACCGCCTTCACCTGCCGGTGCAGGTCCAGCCCGACCGGGCCCAACTCGCGGGCCAGCCAGTCGCGCTTGAGCAGCCCCACCCCGTGCTCCCCGGTGATCGTGCCGCCCAGCTCCAGCCCGAGCGCCATGATCTCGTCGAAGGAGCGCTGGGCACGCGCGGTCTGCTCCTCGTCCTCGGCATCGAAGATCACGATCGGGTGGGTGTTGCCGTCCCCGGCATGACTGACCACCCCGATGGTCAGCCCGTGCCGCTCGGCGATCACCGCGACGCCGTTCAGCATCTCGGCCAGCCGGGAACGCGGCACCGCCACGTCGTCGATCATCGTGGTCCCCAGCCGGTCCAGCGCCGGCAGCGCCAGCCGCCGCGCCGCCAGCAGCAGATCGGACTCCGCCTGGTCCTCGGCCGGCACCACCTCGGTCGCCCCGGCCTCCCGGCACAGCCGCGCGACCCGCGCCAGCGCGTCCACCCGGTCCGGACCGTCGAAGGCCACCAGCAGCAGCGCCCGGGTCGACTCCGGCAGCCCCATCTGCCCCAGCTCGTTGACGGCCCGCACGGAGACCGCGTCCATCAGCTCCATCAACGACGGGGTCAGACCGCGCGCCATCACCTCGCAGACCGCCGCACCCGCCGCGTCCGCGCTCGGGAACTCCGCCGCCAGCGCCAGCTGCGGAGCCGGCGCGGGCCGCAGCGCCAGTACGGCCCGCACCACCACGCCGAGCGTCCCCTCCGAGCCGACGAACAGCCGGGTCAGGTCGTACCCGGCCACGCCCTTCGCCGTCCGGCGGCCGGTGGACAGCAGCCGCCCGTCCGCCAGCACGACGTCCAGACCGAGTACGTACTCACTGGTGACGCCGTACTTCACGCAGCAGAGCCCGCCCGCGCCGGTGCCGATGTTGCCGCCGATCGTGCAGGACTCCCAGCTGGACGGGTCCGGCGGATAGGCCAGGCCCAACTTGTCGGCCGCACGGGACAGTTCGGCGTTCACCACGCCGGGCTCGACCACCGCGATCCGGTTCACCGGGTCGATCTCCAGGATCCGGTTCAGCTTCACCAGCGACAGCACGATGCAGCCGTCCACCGCGTTCGCCGCACCCGAGAGCCCGGTCCGGGCGCCCTGCGGCACCACCGGCACCCGCAGCTCGGTGGCGGTGCGCATCACGTGCTGCACCTGCTCGACCGTCTCCGGGAAGACCACCACGGCAGGCACCCCGGCCGCGCAGAAACCCGCCATGTCATGGCGGTACGCGGCGGTCACATCGGGATCCACCACCACGGCCCCGGCCGGGAGACCCTGCGCCAGCCGGTCCGTCAGATCACCCATCGCCGCCTCCGCTCACCGCCCGACCAGCTCCACCTCCGCACTCTGCCCGCGTGCCGGTAGTGGGGCAAGTGGGCCTCCGGGGAACACGGGGAGACCGCGGGACGGGAGGGGCCGCCGGGGGCGGACGGGGAGCAACGGGCAGGGGAACGGGGCCGCGTGCCGGTAGTGGGGCAAGTGGGCCTCCGGGGAACACGGGGAGACCGCGGGACGGGAGGGACCGCCGGGGGCGGACGGGGAGCCCGCGGGACGCGAGGGGCCTCCGGGGACGGACGGGGAGACCACAGGACAGGAGGGGCCGTAGACCCCCCAGGGGCCCTCGACCGGGTCGAGGGCCCCGGCGCGGTCTACCGGCGGGCCACCGGCTCCTGGAGTTCGGTGACCCACCCGGCTTCGTCGTCCGGGCACTCCAGGTACAGCTCCCGGGCGTAGCCGGCCGAGCGGTAGCCGTTCTCCTCGATGAAGCGGGCCAGTTCCTGGACGGTGCCCAGCACCCCGGACATCGAGCCCCGGTGCACGATCGTCGCCGCCTCCTCGATCGGCGGCAGGTCGATCACCTCGAAGTCGTGCGCGCCCGCACGCACCGACGGCCCGACCGGGACGGCGACCAGGATCAGCACCGAGCCGTCGCCGTCCGGCCCGTCCTGGTACCGGGCGACGGACGGGCCCGCCGCCTCGACCCCGGCCTCGGCCAGCCGCCGGCACAGCTCGCCGAACAGCGGGCCGATCACCGGCGTGATGTCCTCCGGCTCGTAACTCGCGGCCACACCGGTCAGTTGGGCCGCCCGGACGGACGGCACCCGCTTCACCACAACGTCGTGCGCGGACATGGTCCCCTCGCTCTCGATCGTTCGGAGCCTCGCCTCCACCCGGGCCAGCCGCAGCTCGTCCGCCGCGATCGCCTCGGCGAGTTGGGCCCGCCGCAGCCGCAGCATCCCGCGCAGTTCGGCCGGGTCCACCTCGTCGTCCAGGACGGCCCGCACCTGCTGCAGCGTGAAGCCGAGCTCCTTGAGCGCGATGACCCGGTTGAGCCGGGCGAGTTGGGCCGCCTCGTAGAAGCGGTAGCCGCTGACCGGGTCCACCCGGGCGGGCCGCAGCAGGCCGATCGCGTCGTAGTGGCGCAGCATCCGCACCGACACCCGGCCGTGGCTGGCGAAGTCTCCGATGTTCAACATGATGGCTCCACTCCACGGCCTCCCACGGTGTCAGGGTCAACCCCGGCCGTCGGACGTCGCCGGGAAACACCGAGGGCGGGTGCCGAACGATGTCGGCACCCGCCCTGAGCAGGTGGTTCTCCTACCGGCGGAGAGCGTGGGATTCGAACCCACGGTGACGGGTCACGCCACGACAGTTTTCAAGAACAACTCGCCCGTTGCGCCCGCATCGCGTCTGATCAGGAACGCAATCCTATCGCCCGGGGCCTATCAGCACTCGTGGCCCACAGCTGGCCCACGCGCCTCCGGCTCTGACTCCACCCCAGGCTTGAGGCCAACGGCCGCCACGATCTCTTTCGCCGTCCAGGACCCGGCCGCGCCGGGCCGGGTGCTCAGGTACCTAGCCGCGCCCTCGGTGGTCCATCCGTGGGCCTCCCGCAACCCGGACACGAAGTTGCGGAGATAGGCGGCTGATGGGCGAGTCACCTCGGCATCAACGCGCCGCCATGGCGCGGTGAAAGTCAGCACGGGGTGGCTGTCGATCTGCCCCGCGCATACCAGCGTCTCGTAGCGGCCAGGGCCGAGGCGGACGCTTCCCAACTTGAGGGCCTGCGAGAGGTCGAGGTCACGCCCCGGCAGCTCATGCATCTCCTGAGCCGCGATGTCGGAGAACTGCTCTCTGGAGACCAAGTAGGCCCGCGCGGGCATCTCTCCGTCGTCTGTCTGGTCGTAGAAGCCCATGCCACCGGTCCAGACCTTCGACTCCAAGGCGAAGTACAGCTGTCCTGGCAGCATCACGGGCACCGTCGCCCGAGGCGGGCGCGTATCGCGGCACCCCGGGTAAGCACGCGCACCGCCCGGTGGGCACCCGCCGGCGATGTAGTACATGAGCCGGTCGAGATGCATGTTCGAGCCGTACGCGGCGTACCAGACAAGCTCAGAGTCCGGCTCGTGGCCGTCCAGGGGTTCCGGGCGGCGTACAGCGCTCAGGGTGGTCATGTCGTCCTTAGTCCGCCGAAACGTCGTAGCGGATGACGTGCCTGTCGCCGGGAAGCGTCGTGATCATCACCCGGAGCGGCCTGTCGTCCTTGTCGTAGCCAGTGCGGCGGTGGACCGCCACCGGGGTTGCTGCAGGGAGAACGAGTCGCTCACTCTCTTCCCGGGTGGGCATCCTGACGGTGATTTCGTCGCTGTACCGCACCTGGACCAGGCCAGCGCTGGCGAGCACGCCTCCAGGGGCCGACACGTCCTCGGGCAGCATCAGCGGCGTGTTCCGGACCAGCTCCTCCGGGAAGTACGAGTCAGCCAGCGCGTACGGCTCGTGATCCACGTAGCGGATCCGCTCGCGCACAACGGTCAGCGCCGCCGTGGGGTCGAGCTGAAGCTGATGTGCCACTTCCTCCGGGGGGCGCCTGATCGATACGCGGATCTCCTGGCGCGGCTCCTGGCCATTACCGGCTATCTGGCTGGCCCACTGGTCGCCGGCAGTGTGGTTCACCTCGTGAACGGACCGGGACTCCATGGTGGTCCAGTTCCAAACGGCCTGCTTGTAGCGCTCGCGGACGAAGCTTCCTCGCCCCTGTGCCGACACCAGGAGGCCTTCGTCCGTCAGGCGACCGAGCGCGAGGCGCACGGTGTTGCGGCTGACGCCGTAGGCCGTGGTCAGTTCTTCCTCGGTGGGGAGCTTCTGACCGGGCTCCAACTGGCCCCGCTCGATCTGAAGCCGCAGGTCATCGGCGATGGCGTGGTAGCGCGGCGTCTGTTTGGCCATGTCTGATCTTCCTGCCTTGGTCGACTTGTTCCAACAAGGTACCCCGAAGTGCTTGACGACGCGAGCACCCATGCCCCAAGCTCTTGCCCAGAGCTTGTTGGAACAAGTCAGCCAACAGGACCGGGTGAGGCTACATGCCTGGTTGGCCCTTCCTTGGGCTGCTCCGAACTGCGCGAATGCGCCGCTCTGTCGTTGCTCCACCTGTCCGCTCAGGAGGCTTCGCCATGCCCGCCGCTCCCCGCACCACCACCCGGACCGTGACCGGCCGCTCCTACGCCCGTCGTGTGGCGACGCTGACGAGCGGGTCCCGGCGGATGTCGGCGGGGGCGTGGGTGGCGGAGGCTGAGGGCGCGGAGCGCAAGCGTCGGGCGGCGGCATGCCGTCTCGGCCGGCTGACCGGTACCCGGTCGCCTCGGTGGAGCGGGGAGATCAGCCAGGCGGACTGGCGGACGGTTCTCGCGGCCGGCGCGGCGGCCCTGGCCGATGCCGGGACGGCGGTTGGCGTCGCCACCGAGGCGGACCGCGCCACGTGCGCCAAGTGCGGAACCAACCTGAACCGGGCCAACACCGGCAGCCTGTGCAACCCGTGCCGGACCTCCGCCGACACCGACGCGGAGCCCCAGCAGCAGACGCCCGCCAACAGGCGTTCCGCGCCGGACCCGGAGCACCTGGCTGTCACAGCCACGGAGTTCATCCAGCTGACCGCCGCCAAGGACGACCGCGTGGTCGACCGGACCCGCAACGGCCGGGTCGAGGCGCTGGTGAACGAGCTGCTGGCCGCCCGCCCGGCGAGCGCGCTGGACGTGGTCGGCGAGGACGAGCGTCGGCTGGTCGAGAAGTGGAGCCCGTTCCGCAACGGCCCGCGTCACGTCGTCCGGTGCACTGACGGCTCCCGCCGCTACGGCGACGGGACCCGGGCCCGGCAGCACTAACCCCAGCACTACCTACCCGTCACGGGCTCGTGACGGGGGACGGCTCCCCATCTCCTTGGCCGGAAGAGGAACCGTCCCCGCCGGGCCCGCCCAACTCAGGAAGAGGCAGACCCATGAAGGACAGGATTGCAGGCCAGACGGCCGTGACGAAGGACGAGTTCGCGGAACTGGCGCTCGGCCTCACCGTGGACTCGGCGTTCACCCGCCTGTTCACCGGCGTCCCCGGTGAGAGCGCGGTCGAGCGCGAGGCCCGGATGGACGCCGCGGCCGACATCGTGGCCGACCTGCGTCGCGAGGACCCGATGCTGGCCGCCTACGCCGAGCGGCTGCTGAGGACGGCGCCGGTGCCGCTGCACCGGCCCCGCTCCGTCGGCCGCCGGCCGCGTTCGCGGAAGGCAGCGGCGTGATGGGGATCCTGCGCACGGCCGCCGACCGCGTGGCGCTGGCGATGCCCGCCAACCGCAACATCACCACCGTCGTCGCGCTGGCCTCTTCGGCCGCGCACGACGCCGATCTGACCGGGGCCGCCGCCGCCGTCTCCGGGCTCGGCGTCGCCGCGATCGTCGCCGCCAAGCTCTACGGCCCGGTCGAACCGCCGGAGGGCGGATACGCCGGCTTCACCACCGACGGCGAGCAGCCGATGCGGAGGTGGCTCCGGTGAGCCGCGCCGGAAAGGGATGGCTGATCACCGGCCTATTGGCCGTGGCCGCGATGGCGTTCCGCGTCTCCTGGAACGCGCTGAAGGACATCGCGGCGGCGATCGGGGCCGACCCGACCGCCGCCACCGTCTACCCCCTGGTGGTGGACGGGCTGATGGCGCTGGCGCTGGTCGTCGCTCTGGCGCTGACCGGCGCCGACCGCCGGTTCGCGCTGCGAGTCCTGGCCGGGTACACGGCGGCGTCGCTGGTGCTCAACTACGTGCACGGCATGGTGCCGACTCTGCACGGCGGCGGGCGGGCCCGACTGGCCGGGTGGGCGCCCGCGCACTGGGCCCTGGTCCTGCTCGCGAGCAGCCTGCCGGTCGGGTCGATCTACTTCGGGTCGGACCTGGTCGCGAAGGTGTTGCACGCCAACCCCAAAGCCGACAAAGCGCCCGACATCATGACGAATCGGTCGGGGCCTGACCAGCACGAACCCGGGAACGCCGAGCAGACCGAGTCGGTGTGGCAGTCGCCCGACTCCACGTCCACCCCGGTGCCGACCATGCCGGTCGTCGCCCCGACCGTGGCCCCGGCCGAGCAGGCGCCCGCCGAACCGGCCCGCAAGCCGACCGCTCCGGCGGCGGCCCGGCCGCGTCGGGCGACCGGCGCCGTCCCGAAGTCGGCCCGCACCACCCGACCCAAGCGCACGGCGGACGAACTGCTCGCCGAGGCGCGGTCGGCCACCGCCGAGTGGTCGGCCGCCGAGTTGACCGCCGACCGGATCCGGGAGGCGGTCCGCACTTCGGCCGCGAACGCGCGGACTCTGCGCGACACCCTCACCGCCGAGCGCGCCGCACCGGCCGCTGCCGAGGCGGAGCGGCCCTCGCTGCACGCCGTCCCCGACTCCGCCCACGCCGCCACCGGCGGCCCGGCGGTTGAGACCACCGAGACCACCAACTTCGTTGAGGAGCAGGCGTCGTGACCGCTCTCGCCACCCGGGCCGACGCGGCCCACGCGCTGATGATGATGCTCATCGAGCACGGGGCCTTGCCCCAGCCAGACGAGTTCGAGGTGCGCGATTTCGAGCCCGACGCCGACGTACCGGACTGGGGCGTGTCCCTGGTCGTCCGTGACTCGCTCACCCGCTTCGAGCAGTGGCGCGCCGCGCTCGGTCTCCACCCGCACGACATCGCCTACAGCGCCTGCCACCACGGCGCGTGCCTGGGCGCCGTCGGAGAGGTCCACGGCGTGCCCGTGGAACTGTTCGCCGTCGCCGACGTCGACGTCCCCGGGCGGTAGTCGTGGCCCGGCCCCGGTTCTGGGACCCGGAGGGCCGCCGGTTCGGGGGTATCCCCACCTACCCGTGGAGGATGGCCCCGGCCGGCCTGCTCACCCGACGACAGCTGCGCGCCCGCGGCTTGCGCCCGGGCGGGCAGCAGGTCGCCGCGCAGCTCATGTGGCGCTCACGCCGCTCCACCAACGGCGTGCGGGTCGCCTATCTGTACCGCCTCACCCACGCCCGGCCCGTGCGCCCCATGACCGACGGGCGACGCCGGGCCCTGGCTGCCGCGAACACCGCCCGCCGCACCTGCCCCACCTGCGGGCGGGACGCCGGCTACGTCCTGCCCGCGCACCTCGGCACCTGCCTGCCCTGCGCCGGTCCCGCCGCCCTCGCGGCCTGAACCCACCCCCTGACCTGCTCCACAATCCGAGCAAGGAGAGCCCTGTCATGTCTGTGACCGAAATCCGCGTGATCTCGTTCGGCTACCTGCACGGCGCCCCGCCCGAGCACGCCACCGTCACGCTCGACCTGCGCCGCCACTTCCGTGACCCGCACGTCAACAAGGATCTGCGCCACATGACCGCCCGCGACGTGCCGGTGCGCCGGGCGGTGCTCGGCACCCCGGGCATCCAGGAGCTGATCGCCGCCACCGCCGCCATGGCCGACGCCTACGACGCCGGCCCGCAGGACGGGCCGCTGACGATCGCGGTCGGGTGCGCCGGCGGCCGACACCGCGCCGCGACCGTTGCCGGGGTCCTCGCCAAGCGCCTGGGCAAGACCGGTATCCCCGTCGTCCTGGAACACCGTGACCTGGACGAGCCGGTCGTCGAGCGCACCGCCACCGGCGACGCCGTCACCGGCGCCGGGTCGGCCGTCTACGGGTGGGAGATCACCCTCCAGTACGCCTCGCCGTCCGGGCACGGCAACGACGTCCTCACCCTCAGCGGCACTCACCAGGTCCGCCCCGGCGACACCCGCACCACCACGCGGCACGCGATCCGCGACGCCATCGCCCGCCACCGCCCGGAGACCCGAAACGCCTCCGTCCTCTTCTTCTCCCTCGAGCCGGAACTGCTCCGGCCCGCCGCGTGAACTCGCACAATCCCCGGGACGGCCGCTCAGCTTGCCGGCGTGTCCGGCCGCCCCGGGACCCCTTTCCACACCACACAGCAGTGAGGAAGGACCCTCAGTGAACCACCACACCCCCGGCGACGACGCCGAGAACGAGCTGTTCGCCCGCCTCGCGGCGGAGATGGCCGGCGACGGCGTGGTCGACCTCGCCAAGGCCCGCGCCGAACGCCGCCCCACCACCACGGCCGTGGACGGCGACGAGGCCGACGAGGGCCCGTCCGTCTACGTCGACCAGCCGCTCACCACGCCGCTGCCGGTGCCGGAGGGCACCCGCCGCCCGATCCTCCCCGCGTGGCTGCTCTCCAAGACCGAGCTTCGGACCCAACTCGCCTACACGGCAGGGCAGATCGGCCACACCGCCGCCTACCACGCCGTCCGCACCCCGCTTTACGCCGCCCGCCTGGCCGCCCGGGCCCCGCGCGGAACCGCCCGGGCCCTGACCTTCCTGGGCCGGTGGGCCTCCGACGCGGAGGGTCAGCCGCTGCGCGCGGCGGCCGCTCGCCGCGAGGACGCCGAGCTGTACCTGAAGCTCACCCGCCAGCGCGACAACCGGGTCCGGCTCCGGAGCCTGATCTCGCTGCTCGGCTCGGTGTTCGGGCTCACGGCGGTGATCGTGCTGTGGGTGCTGACCAGCACCGCCACCCTCCTGGCGCTCGCCTCCGCCGTGGTGCTCGCGCTCGGCGTCGCCGGCGCCCCGGCGGATGAGCCGCTCATCGGCCGCGCCGTCGTGAAGGCGAAGGCGCCGAAGTTGACGTCGGACATGGTGGTGCGGGCCCTGGAGTCGCTGGGCATCGGCGGGATCACCTCTGCCAAGTCCAAGGGCTCCGGCATCACGTTCCCCGCGCCGATCATGCGCGACGGGCCGGGGTGGCGTGCGGACGTCGAGCTGCCGCACGGCGTGGAGGTCGCGGACGTGATGGGCAAGCGCGGGCAGCTCGCCTCGGGCCTGCGCCGCCCGCTGGGGACCGTGTGGCCGGAGCAGGCGCCGGGGGAGCACCCCGGCCGCATGGTCCTGTGGGTCGGGGACCAGGACATGGCCACCGCCAAGCAGCCCGCCTGGCCGCTCGCCCGCAAGGGCACGGTCGACCTGTTCGACCCGGTCCCCTTCGCCACCGACCAGCGCGGCGCCTGGGTGAACGTCACCCTGATGTTCATCGCGGGTGTGATCGGCGCCGTCCCGCGCATGGGCAAGACCTTCCTGCTCCGCCTGCTCCTGCTCATCGCCGCCCTCGACCCGCGCGCCGAGCTGCACACCTACGACCTCAAGGGCACCGGCGACCTCGACCCTGTCGGCGAGAAGGTCAGCCACCGTCACCGGGCCGGGGACGACGACGAGGACATCGAGTACGCGATCGCCGACCTGCGGGAACTGCGGGCCGAGCTGCGGCGCCGCACCAAGGTGATCCGCTCGCTGCCCCGGGACGTGTGCCCCGAGAGCAAGGTGACCAGCAAGCTCGCCGACAACAAGAGCTTGCGGCTGCACCCGATCGTCGTCGGCGTGGACGAGTGCCAGGTGTGGTTCGAACACCCGAAGTACGGGGCGGAGTTCGAGGAGATCTGCACCGACCTGGTCAAGCGCGGCCCCGCCACGGGGATCGTTCTACTGCTGGCCACCCAGCGCCCGGACGCCAGGTCCCTGCCGACCGGCATCTCCGCGAACGCGATCCTGCGGCTGTGCCTCAAGGTCATGGGCCAGACGGAGAACGACATGGTGCTGGGCACCTCCGCCTACAAGCGCGGGGTGCGGGCGACGACGTTCACCCGCGCCGACCGGGGCATCGCCTACTACATCGGCGGTGAGGGCGCCGATGCGCAGATCGTCCGCTCCGTGTTCGTGGACGCCCCTCACGCGGAGGCCATCGCCCAGCGCGGCCGCGACGCCCGCGAGAGCGCCGGGCTGCTGACCGGCCACGCCGCCGGCGGCACCGACACCGCTCCCGCGACGGCGCCGCGGTTCGACCTGCTCGCCGACATCCTCGCCGTCATGGGCCCGGACGAGCCGAAGCTGTGGTCGGAGACGGTCGTCGCCCGCCTGGCCGAGCTGCGGCCGGACGTGTACGGGCCGTGGGGCGAGTTGGAGGGCCGCGCGAAGGCGGACCAGTTGGTGACCGCACTCAAGCCCTACGGCATCACCACCGGTCAGGTGTGGGGCACCACCGAGGACGGCAAGGGCGCCAACCGGCGGGGCATCACCCGCGCCGACATCACCAAGGCCGTCACCGAGCGCGACAAGAACCGCGACGCCGGATAGGGCCGGACGGTCCAGGAACAGGTGCTAGGCCTAGCGGCCCGCCCCGCTAGACCTAGCACCCCCGCTAGCGGCCCATATAGCTCCTGATCAGGGAGCTAGCCCCTAGCGCACCCCTCTCTCGCATGCCGGAAACCGCCCCGGAGGCACCCATGACCCCCCTGATACTCGCCTTGCTCGCCGCCGCCCTGCTCGCCGCGCTCTGTTACGCAGCGTTGTGCGCCGCGAGCCCCTTCGGTGACTGCCGCAAGTGCGACGGACTCGGCTTCCAGCTCACCCACGACCGGCGCGGCAAGCCCAAGCGCGGTAAGCACTGCCGCCGCTGCCGAGGCGTCGGCAAGCGCATCCGCGTCGGCCGCCATCTCTACAACCTGGCCCACCGCACCTGGACCGCCGGCATCAACTGACCCCGCCCCAGACCACTCGCCCACCGCTCAGCCCCGGGAGAACCGCATGAACGTGACCATCTCCGTCGCCGCCGTCACCGGCCTGATCACCATCACCCTCGTGTGGACCAAACGTGTCGGCGCCGGCACCGCCCTCATCGTCTGGCTGTCCGGCCTTACCGCCGCCTCCACCGGCCTGGCCGGGCCCGTGAACAACCTGCTCGCCGCCGTCGTCTCCGCCGCCAGCAACCACTGACCGGCGCCCGCGATGACCGCCGCCGCCGCGATCCGGCCGCTCGCCGCCGTGCACCTGCGCGAAGCCCTCACCGCCGCCGCCAACCACCAGCCGGCCGCCGCACTCGCCGCGCTCATGCACATCGACCCCCAGTCCTGGACCGCCATCGAACAGCGCGCCGCGCTGCTCGGCACCGACCTGGTCGACCTGCTCGCCCACGCCGCCCGCACCGGAGGAACCCCGTGAGCACCACCACCGACGCCCTCGTGACCGCCACCCTCATCGCCCCCGGCGCCATCCTCACCGCCGCCGCCCTCATCACCCAGCACCGCGGCAAAGCCGACAGCGCCGCCGTGAACCAGGTACTCGCCGCCTCCGCCGCCGAACGCGCCGCCCGCGCCGCCACCACGGACACCGCCCCGCCGGACGGCGGCGAGGGCGCCCCCGCCCCGGCCGTCACCGCCCCGGCGGCCCGGCTCGCCACCGTCCTGCCGTTCACCGGCGCCGGTGCGCGCCGGGCCGCCTGAGAGGGCCGCCTGTGGACACTCCGATCCGCCCGGCCGCCGACTGGCTTCCCGCCCGGCCCTGGAACGGCCTCACGGTCCTGGACGCGTACTGCTGCCAGGGCGGCGCCGGCATGGGCTACTACCTCGCCGGGTTCGACGTCCTCGGCGTCGACAAGGACCCGCAGCCCCGGTATCCGTTCCGCTTCGCGCAGGCCGACGCGGTCGACTTCACTGCCCGCTACGGGCACCGCTTCGACTTCCTGCACGCCTCCCCGCCGTGCCAGCACGACAGCGAGACCCAGCGCATCCAGCGCAACCGGCACCCCGACCTGATCGGCCCCACCCGCGAAGCCCTCCAGTCCACCGGGCGGCCGTGGGTGATCGAGAACGTCGGCGGCGCCCTGCCCAAGCTCCACGACCCGGTCATGCTGTGCGGCGCCATGTTCGCCCTGCCGACCTACCGCCACCGGTGGTTCGAGCCCGGCGGAGGCCTCACCCTCACCGCCCCGCCCGACCCCGAGCACACCGCCCCGCAGGCCAAGATGGGCCGCCCCATCCCGCCCGGGCACTTCGGCCACTTCGTCGGCAACTTCTCCGGCGTCTCCCACGCCCGCCAGGCCCTCACCGTCCCGTGGATGACCCGCGACGGCATCCGCGAGTGCATCCCCCCGGCCTATAGCCGCTTCATCGGCCAGCAGGCCGCCCGGCAGCTCCACACCACGGCCGCACACGCCGCCTGAAGCGAACGGCAGCGGCGGCCCCCTCCCGCCAAGAAGCGGGGCCGCCGCCAATCCAGCACCGTCTTAGAGAACTGGAGACCTCCAGCATGACCCAACCGATGGACATCCGGGGAGAGCACCTGCCCGTCGCGCTCTCCCTGGCCGCCGACGGCGTGCCCGTGCTGCCGTTGCGAGCCGGGAAGGTGCCGTTCGGCAACTGCCCGCGCTGCGCCCGCAACGCGTGCGGCGGCCGGCCGAACATGAAGCAGCCCGGCCCCTGCACCTGCCCCCTGCCGTGCCACGGCTGGGCCGCCGCCACCACCGACCCCGACGTCCTCAACTCCCCCGCGTGGACGCGGGCGTGGGGCCAGGCGGCGGCGGTGGCCTACCACCCCGGCGGCGCCGGACTGACCGTCGTCGACCTCGACAACACGGACGCCATCACGTGGGCGCGGGAGGCTCTGCCCGCGACCCGGACCGTCGCGACCACCCGGGGTGAGCACTGGCTCTACCAGGGCGTCATGCCCTCCGCCAACGCGGTGCGGCCCGGCGTCGACATCAAGTCGTCCATGTCCTACGCCCGGTGGCTCGGCCCCGGCACCGGCCCCCTGACCGCGCTGCCGGACATCGTCCGCGCCCTGGTCGTGAAGACGCCCCCGGCTGCCCGACCGGCGCCCGTCACGGTGCCCTCCCCGGCCCGGGGCGGGACGTGCCCCCACCGCACCCCGACCTACCTGGCCCGTGGCATCGCCATGGCCGAGCAGCGCATCACCGACGCCACCGCCGCCGTGCACGCCACGGTGTTCGCGACGTTCCTCGCCGTGCTGTCCACGCACGGCCGCTGCGGCTGCCTGACCGAGGCACACACCGCCCGGCTGTTCGCCGCCGCACAGGCCAAGGGCGAATCGCCCCGGCACTGCACCGACGCGTGGACCAACGCCCTCACCCGGCTGGGGATGTAGCCATGGCCGAGGACGAGAAGACCCCGGCCCGCGAGATCATCGCCGACTACGCCAGCCAGCACTTCCGGTACTTCCGCACCGCCGACGGCACCGTCTACGCCCAGCGCACCGGCCACCCCGTGGCCCGGCCGATCCGCTCCCAGGGCACCACCGGCAGCCACCGCCAGGAACTCATGGTCGGCCTCTACCGCGACGGCTGCGGAGTCTTCAACGGAACCGCACTCAAGGAGGCGCTCGACCTGATCGAGGCCCTCGCACTCTCCGAAGAGGTGCAGCCCGTCCACATCCGGGTGGCCCCCGGATTCGACGGGGCCACCTGGCTCGACCTCGGGCGGGCCGACGGCCTGTCCGTGCGCATCCACCCCACCGGCTGGGACATCACCGTCCCGGACCCGCGTGAGGTGTGCTGGCGTCGCACCCAGCTCACCGGGGAGCTGCCGCTGCCCGCGAAGGACACGGACGGCAAGGGCATCGACCTGCTGCTGCGGCTGTGCAACTTCGCCGACGCCAAGGCCGAGTGCCTGGCCATCGCCTGGCTGATCGGCTGCCTCGGGCCGTCCGTCCCGGTGCCGGCGCCGTTCCTCACCGGTCCGCAGGGCGCGGGCAAGTCCACCGGGGGCCGGATGCTGGTGAGGATCATCGAGGGGATGAGCGGCGACCTGCGGCGGGCGCCGAAGGACGAGGAGAACCTGATCGCGGCGGTGGCGGCCGGGTGGGTCACCGCCCTGGACAACCTGAGCCACATGGGCCCGGACCTGTCCGACGCCATGTGCTGCATCGTCACCGGCGCCGAGAGCGTCAAGCGCGCCCTGTTCACCGACGGGGACGTCCACCGCTCCGCCTACCGCCGCCCGCTGCTGCTGACCGGCATCGACGTCGGCGTCATCCGCCCCGACCTCGCCGAACGCCTCCTGCCGCTGCGGCTGGAGCGGCCCAGCGTGAGGCGCACCGAGGCGGAGCTGTGGGCCGAGTACGCGGACGTCCTGCCCGTCGTGCTGGGGTCGCTGCTCGACCTCACGGTCAAGGTCCGCGCGGCCGAGGCGGAGACCCCCACCGACCTGCGCATGGCCGACTTCGCCCACCTGTGCGCGCAGCTCGACGCCGCGACCCACCTCGGGGCACTGGCCGCCTACCGGGCCAGCCTGGACGACCTCAACGACGACGTGATCGAGGGCGACCTGCTCGCGCAGACCGTCCTCAAGCACGCCGAGACCATCGAGTCCGGGGGCGCGCAGCGCATGACCTCCACGCAGTGGCTGCAGCTGCTCGGCCGCGTCTACAGCGGCGACGACCTGCGCCCGCTACCCAAGGGCTGGCCGACCACCGGCAAGGTCCTCAGCGACCGCCTCAAGCGGCTCCAGCCCACCCTCGCAGCCCGGGGTGTCCTCATCGACACCGGCCGCACGAAGGAGGGCCGCTACCTCGAAATGGCCCGCCCGGCTGTCCCGCCCCCGCACGAACAGCCCCGGCTGGTCTGACCGCGCCTCACCGCACCGGACAAGCAAGAAGAGCACCGGCGCCCGGGTGCTCTTCTTGCTGTTCGGCGAAGCCGCCCGAGGTCGCGCCGCGAAGCGGCTCCTTCTTTCGCTCTGAGGCGCACCCGACTACAAGCAAACAGCCCCTCCTTTTTTCCTAAGTAGGAAGACGCTGCGTCACCTGCGTCACGCGAGCCGGAAAACGGCCCCTGACCAGCCGCTACGGGCGTGACGCAGACGACGGCCGCTGCGTCACCGCTGCGTCACCGCGTCACGGGCTGCGTCATGCGGTGACGCAGCCCGTGACGCACGCCGGACCGCTGCGTCACGCAAAGCACCAGGTCAGAGGCCCGGGTGACGCACAGGACGCAGTGACGCAGAAATCCCCACCTCGGACAAACCGAGAGACCCCTGTCTCCGTCTTGCTCTCACCACCCACGCCACCACCCCCCACCTGTTGAACCCAGGAGGAGATCCGGCATGCCCGTCAAGGACCCGAAGCTCAAGCTCGCCGCAGTCCTCGAAGAGATCGAGATGTCCCGCTCGGCGTACTACCGGATGGTCGCCCTGGGGAAGGGGCCCAAGACTATGAAGCTCCCCAACGGCCAGATTCGCGTTCGCCGGAGCGACCTCGACGCCTGGTGGGCTGCACAGGAACAGACCGCCGCCTGATCCGCCCGCTAACCCGCCCAGGGCCCCGGCCGACGCCGGGGCCCTGCCAGTTTGGAGAACACGTGCTGACGTACGACGTGAAGCTGTACACCATCCGCCAGCGCCCCGGCCGGCGGCTGCCCTTCGAGCTGCGGTGGAAAGTCGGCTCGAAACCGCACTCGAAGAGCTACGCCACGAAGACGCTCGCCACGGGACGACTCGCCGAGCTGCGGACCGCGATGAAAAACGGCGAGGAGTTCGACCAGGAGAGTGGACTACCTGTGTCCGAGCTGCGGAAGCAGACTGAGGGCACCTGGTTCGACCACGCGACCGCGTACGCGCAGATGAAGTGGGCGCGTTCGTCGGCGAAGAGCCGCGCGACCCGCGCCGACGCGCTCGCCACCATCACGCCCGCGCTGGTGACGGATCGACGGGAAGCACCGGACGAGAAACTGCTCCGACGGGCCCTGAGTTGCTGGGCGTTCAACTTCTCTGAGCACCAGTTGGACCAGCCCGAAGAGGTCACCGAGGCGCTGGCCTGGATGGCGCGGAAGTCCGTCAAGATCAGCCAGTTGGAGGACTCCGACACCGTTCGGCTGGCCCTGGAAGCCCTTTCCCGACTCTTGAACGGCGGCGTCGCAGCGGACAACACGATCACCCGCAAGAGGATGGTGTTCAACAACGCTCTTCAGTACGCCGTGGAGCGCCGC
This sequence comes from Kitasatospora sp. NPDC093550, assembly GCF_044764985.1. Lineage (NCBI taxonomy): Bacteria > Bacillati > Actinomycetota > Actinomycetes > Kitasatosporales > Streptomycetaceae > Kitasatospora > Kitasatospora sp. NPDC093550. The sequence continues at coordinate 6,571 of NZ_JBIWJF010000015.1, read as the reverse complement.
AAGCTCCCCACGAACCCCCTGCAGTTTGTTGACTGGAGTCCCCCGGAGACTGACGACGAGATCGACTTTCGGTGGGTGCCCAGCCCTGCACAGGGCCGGGCGCTGATCGAAGCAGCTGGCCAGGTTTCAGCCCGCGGCAGGCACCTCCGTGCCTTCTACGGGTGCATCCTCTACGCGGCGACCCGCCCGTCGGAAGCACTGGACATCCTGGAGTCGGACTGCACCTTGCCGAAGGAGGGCTGGGGCGAGATCGTGCTCGACGGAAGCGCGCCCGGGGTCGGGTCACGGTGGACGGACGACGGGTCGACCCACGACGAGCGGGGTCTCAAGCGGCGGGCCAGGAAAGCCACGCGCCCGGTACCGATTCCACCGGTGCTCGTCCAACTGCTCCGGGAGCACATTGCCGAATTCGGCATCGCACCGGACGGCCGACTGTTCCGGGCGGCCGGGGGTGGGCGCCTGCTCAGCAACGAGTGGTCGGCCGTCTGGAAGGAGACCCGGAAGCTGGGGCTCACGCCTCAGGAGTCCGCGTCGCCGTTGGCCAACGTGGTGTACCTGTGCCGCGCAACCGCCGTATCCGGCTGGCTGGTCGCCGGTGTCGACCCCATGGAGGTTGCGCGCCGCGCCGGCCACAGCGTGGCCGTCCTGCTCCGCTTCTACGCGAAGATCATCGCTGGGCGAGAGGACCACGCAAACGCGCTGATTCAGCGATTCCTCGACGGCCACGACCTGACCACGTAGGTGGTCACTCCGTTCCACGGGCGTTCCACGCTGGCCCACAGCTGGCCCACACACCCTGACCGACCCCGGCACACAGGTGGGACAGGCTGGGACGGAATCGAAAAGGGCGGGTATCGGCAGCTTGCCGATACCCGCCCTGATCTGGGCTTTCTCCACCAGCGGAGAGCGTGGGATTCGAACCCACGGTGACGGGTCACGCCACGACAGTTTTCAAGACTGTTCCCTTAGGCCGCTCGGGCAGCTCTCCAGGCGGAGGTCAGCCTAACGGGTCCGGCGGGGTTCGGCGCACACGGTTTCCCGGCGTCGCGGGTCAGCGGGCCGGGGTCACTGGTCGCCGTCGCGCTGGCCGAGGGTCACCTTGGTGGTGAAGGTCTGGCCGTTGCGGGTGTACTCGACGTCGACCGTCTCGCCGGGCTTGTGCGTCCAGATCCGGCTGACCAGGGCGGGGCCGTTCTCGATCGGCACGCCGCCGAGCTTGGTGATGACGTCGCCCGGCTTGAGGCCGGCCTTGTCGGCGGCGCCGCCGGGGACGACGGCCGGCTGGCCCTGGATGTCGCGGGTCTGGATCTGCGCGCCGTCGCCCTTGTAGTCGTCGTTGCGCAGCACGTCGAGCTTGGCGTAGACCGGCTTGCCGGTCTTGATCAGGGTGTCCGCGACCCACTTGGCCTGGTTGATCGGGATGGCGAAGCCCAGCCCGATGCTGCCGGCCCGCCCGTTGGCCGAGGCGTTGGACTGGATCGCCGAGTTGATGCCGATCACCGCGCCGCCGGAGTCGAGCAGCGGGCCGCCGGAGTTGCCCGGGTTGATCGAGGCGTCGGTCTGCAGGGCGTTCATGTAGGAGGCCTGCGAGCCGGTCTCGTCGCCGGAGGCGACCGGGCGGTCCTTGGCGCTGATGATGCCGCTGGTGACGGTCGACTCCAGGCCGTACGGCGCGCCGATCGCGACCGTGGCGTCACCGACGTTGACCTTGTCGGAGTCGGCCAGCGGCAGCGGGGCCAGCTTGCTCTTCGGCGGGTTGTCGATCTTGACGACGGCGACGTCGTAGCCCTCGGCGTGGCCCAGCACCGAGGCGTTGTACGAGGTGCCGTCGGCGAACTTGACGGTCAGTTTGCCGCCGTTGAGGGTCGGCGCGACCACGTGGTTGTTGGTGAGGATGTGGCCCTCGGTGTCGAAGACGAAGCCGGTGCCGGTGCCCGACTCGCCGTTGCCCTGCGCCTTGATGGTGACGACGCTGGGCAGCGCCTTCTGGGCGATCGCGGCGATCGAGCCGGGGGCGGGCTCGTTCTTCTGGGTGTCGCTGGCCTGGACGGTGGTGCTGCGGTGGTCGTCCGCCGAGCTGGAGCCGGGGTTGCGGTCGGCGATGGTCACGCCGAGCGCGCCGCCGGCCACCCCGGCGACCAGCGCGACGGCCGCGATCAGGGCGACCAGTCCGCCGCGCTTCTTGCGCGGGCCGCCGCCGTGCGGGCCGCCGGGGTGCTCACCCGGGTAGCCGAGCGGGCCGGCCGGGCCGCCGGGGAAGCCCGCGCCGCCGGCGGCGTCGTGGGTCGGGCCCCAGCCGCCGAGCGGCTGGCCGGCGCCGAAGGGGTGGTGGGCGTGCGCGGCGGGCGCGGCCGGGGCGGTGCCGTACGGGTCGTGCGCACCGGCGGCGGGCACGCCGTGGGTCGGGGTGGCGTACGGGTTGGCGGCCGGCGGCAGTGCCGGGGCCGCGGGCGCGGCCTGGGCCGCGGCGGGAGCGGCCGCGGCGGGGGGCAGGACCGGCGGCGGCGCGTCGATGTACCCGGTGGCCGGGTCGACGGCCGGCTCCTCGGCGGCCGACGCGACCGGCGCGGCGGGCGCCTCCGGCTCGGGGACCTTGGTGAGGGCGACGGTGGGCCGGTGCCCGCCCTCCGCCGGCGCGGCCTCGGCCGCCGGGGGCGCCGCGGGCGCCGCCTCGGGCTCGGGGACCCGGCTGAACGCCATGGTCGGCTTGTGCCCGCCGTCCGCCGGAGCGGCGTCGGCCGCCTCACCGGCGTCGACCGGGGCGGCCTGCGGCTCGGGGACCCGGCGGAACGCCATGGTCGGCTTGTGCCCGCCCTGAGCGGGGGCTTCGGAAGCGGACTCAGCCGCCTCCGGGCCTGCGGGCTGCTCCCCCTGCGGCCCGGTGGGCCCAACCTCGCGCTCGGTGCTCACGGACGACCTCCATAGCTGGCAGAACCAAGGACCATAGTTTTTCGCATTGCCGATTCGGTTGTCGTAAGGACCCCTCTGAAGAACTCATAAGAATCCTTAGCCCGCGCCGACGGCCGATGGTTCGCCGCCCCCGCCGGGCGTCCCGCGATGCGGACGGCACCCGCCCTGGCCTTGGCGTTCGCCCCCGTGCCGGTTAGCCTGTCGCTCCAAACTGACACGCGGGAGCTTGGACCGACCAGGCTGAGAGTGCGCATGTCGACCGTACGCCACGCGAGCGAGGCGGACGGCCGAGGGGGCGCTGACCGCCGGAACCTGTCCGGGTAATGCCGGCGTAGGGAGTATCGGCCATGCCGCCTGCTTCGCCATCCTCTTCTTCGGGCGCACCCGCGTCCAAGGATTTCCCCGACCACCCGGCCTCGGCCACCGCCGTCCTGGACCGGCCCGAGCGCGCCGAGGCGCCGCTGGTCCTGGACACCGAGCCGCCGCGCACGCTGCGCTTCCGGGACCACTTCGCGCTCTGGATGAACCTGGGCGTCAGCCTGATCGGCTTCTCCACCGCCGCCACCGTGCTCGGCGCCCCCGGCAGCGAGCTCTCGCTGGCCGCCTCGGTGACCGCGATCGCCGTCGGTACGGCGGTCGGCACCGCGATGCTCGGCGTGGCCGCGCTGATCGGTGCCAGGACCGGTGCCCCCGCGATGGCCAGCCTGCGCGGGCTGTTCGGCACCCGGCTGTCCTACCTGCCGACGGTGCTGAACATCGTGCAGTGCGTCGGCTGGGGCGTGTTCGAGCTGCTGACCATCTCGGCGGGCGCCCAGACCGTCGCCCACACCACCGGCTACCGCTGGCTGTTCGTGCTGCTCGCGGGCGCGCTGACGACCGCGCTGACCATCTGGCCGCTGGGCTCGATCGCGGTGCTGCGCCGCTTCGTCGCCGGCGCGGTGGCGGTCGCGATGGTGTACTTCACCGTCCAGCTGGGCCGCCAGGGCGTGCCCGACCCGGGCGCCGGCAACTGGCACGGTTTCCTGGGCGCGACCGACGCGATGATCGCCGTGTCCATCTCCTTCGTGCCGCTGGCCGCCGACTACACCCGGCACTCGCGCACCCCGCGCTCGGCGTTCTGGGGCAGCTTCTCCGGCTACACGATCGCCCAGGTCTGGTGCTACGTGCTCGGCCTGATGGCGCTGCTGCAGTCCGGCGGCGACCCCGACAAGATCTTCGACTCCTTCCTCGGCGTCTGGGCCGGCTGGCTGTTCCTGCTGGTGCTGGTGCTGCGCGAGACGGACCAGTCCTTCGCCAACGTGTACTCGACCGCGATGTCGGTGCAGAACCTGCTGCCGAAGGTCGACCGGCGGGTGCTGAGCGGCGGGATCGGCGCGCTGACCACCGTGCTGGCGCTGCAGATCGACCAGTTCACCGACAGCTACTACAACTTCCTCGGCCTGATCGGCTCGGTGTTCGTGCCGCTGCTGGCGGTGCTGGCGGTGGACTTCTTCCTCGGCGCCGGGCGCCGCGGCTGGGACCTCTCCGAGGACGCGCCGTCCCGCTGGACGATGCTGCTGCCGTGGCTGCTGGGCTTCGCCGTCTACCAGTTCATCGCACCGACCAAGGTGGCCGGCTGGTGGACGGACTTCTGGACCTCCGCCCAGGAGACCCTGCACTTCACCCCGCAGGAGTGGACCTCCGCCTCGCTGTTCGCCTTCCTGGTGCCGGCCCTGGCCACCTGGGCGCTCACCCCGCTCTCCCGCCGCGCCGCGCGCTGACGCCGCCCTCCGGCGCCGGGCACCGACCCCGGTACCGGCGCCGGAGGGCCCGCGGACGGCCCCGCGGATTGGGACCGTCTTCGCCCCCGCTTCACCTCGGCCGCCTATCGTTGGCCCCGTGACCAGCCCAGACCTGTCCTCGACGGCGGCGCGCACCGCGTCGCCCGTCCAGGTGATCGCCCACCGCGGTTCCTCCGCCGCCCTGCCCGAACACACCCTCGCGGCCTACCGGCGCGCCCTCGACGAGGGCGCCGACGCGGTGGAGTGCGACGTCCGCGTGACGGCCGACGGCCACCTGGTCTGCGTGCACGACCGGCGGATCGGCCGGGTCTCCAACGGCCGGGGCACCGTCTCCGCCATGACGCTCGCCGAGCTGGAGTCGTACGACTTCGGCGCCTGGAAGACCGGCCGCCCCAGCACCGACCCCGAGCTGCGCGGCGTGCTCACCCTGGAGCGTCTGCTGGAGCTGGTGGTGGACTGCGGCCGGCCGGTGGACCTCGCCATCGAGACCAAGCACCCGGTGCGCTTCCGCGGCCTGGTGGAGACCGAGCTGCTGCGGGTGCTGGAGCGGTTCAAGATCGGCGCGACCCGGGAGGGCGACCGCCCGTCCGCCCGGATCATGAGCTTCTCCTCGACCGCGCTGAACCGGGTGGCCGCCGCCGCACCGCAGTACCGGCGGGTGTTCCTGTTCGAGCGGACACTGCCGCTGCTCGGCAAGCTGCGCGAGGGCTCGCCGCTGCCGGGCGGAGCGCGGATCGCCGGGCCGGGCATCGAGCTGGTGCGGGCCCGCCCCCAGCTGGTCACCCGGCTTCGCGAGCTGGGGCACGAAGTGCACGTGTGGACGGTGGACGAACCGGCCGACGTCGAGCTCTGCCTGGAACTCGGGGTGTCCGCGATCATCACCAACCGGCCCGCCGAGGTACTGGCGCAGCTCGGACGGTGATCCGCCGGTGCGTCCGGGGCCGTCCCGGTGCGCACTGATCAGCCTGGTCGGCAGTCAAACCTTCCCCGCGCGATATTGCCGGAATTTCTCTCCCCGCGGACTCTTCCGGCCTCTTCCGGACTCTCCCGGACTCCGCCGGGCGACGGAGGGTGAGCACGGAATGACCTCCGGTCGACGGTCTGTCGCGATGCTCGAAATGGGCTCGCGGAATCGTCGGGTGCTCGTTTCCGACGCATTACCAAGGGGCATCTCTCCCTCGGCATACGCTGAAGGAGGTCCGGGGGTGGCGTTGATGGTGGCGCGTGAAGTGCCGACTTCATCGACCATGGCAGTGCCGCACGGCCCAGCGAGTGTCGGGGTCGCACGGCGCCGACTGCGTCGAGATCTGGGTGACCGGCAGATACCGGAACCGGTCATCGATGATGCCGTACTGATCCTTTCCGAACTGTTGAGCAATGCGTGCCGGTACGCCCGCCCGCTCGGCCCGCTGCCGGCGCTCGGCCGCAGTGCCCGGGCCGAGGTGCTCGGGCAGGTGCTGGTCGGCGTCCCGTCCGGGGCGCACCCCGCACCGGGCGGCCGGGAGCACGGCGAGGACACCGGGGAGCCCGACGGCGGCGTGCTGGTCCGCTGGCAGATGCACACCGACGGCGTGCTCACCCTGGAGGTCACCGACGGCGGTGCGACCACCCGGCCGCTGCCCGCCAGTCCCTCGCTGACCTCGCGCGGCGGCCGCGGCCTGGGCATCGTCGACCAGCTCGCCAGCGACTGGGGCGTGCGCGACGCGCCCGGCGAGGTGACGGTCTGGGCCGCACTGCCCGCCCGCGCCCGGCACGCCCGGCGGGGCGGAGGCGACGCCCGCAGCGCCTAAAGGTTGTTTCACAAGGCTGGGGGCCGCGGCAGGGTGTCCGTTTGGATGCGGTTTGACTCCCAGGTCGGGCGCTCGAGAAATAGGACAACT